>CANNKP010000096.1 GCA_947505255.1 Flavobacteriales bacterium | reverse complement strand
TTTCAATTTGCATTTGGACCTCAAGTGTTTAATTCAATTGTACCAGTGCGTTTAGATCCAGCAGGAATAGAAAATTATTATCAGTTTCAGCTCTTAAAACAAGGTAAATACATTCCAGGAATCTATATTCAATCGGATCAATTCAATGACGGAAATAGTATGATGGAACCTATTTTTGCAGACGGAGCAAATTCTGGAGATACTATTTTAGTAGAAATGTTTGGGATAGACAGAACGGTTTATGATTATTATTATACGTTACTGCAAAATCAGCAAGGGGCAACTCCAGCCAATCCAACTTCTAATTTCTCAGGTGGGTGTTTGGGCTATTTGTCTGTAAGAACAATGGATACAATGTCGGTGATTATTCCTTAATTATATTTTCGATTACCAAATTACTGCAACTACAAATTTCTTTATGTAGTTTTGGGCAAATTATAATTTACATGACACGCCAAGAATTAGTAGCACAAATTCGTTCAAAAAAATCTTTCCTTTGTGTTGGATTAGATACTGATTTATCGAAAATTCCAGCTCATTTGCTCGATACTGAGGATCCAATTTTTGAGTTCAATAAAGCTATTATTGATGCAACAAAAGATTTTGCCGTTGCTTACAAGCCGAACATCGCTTTTTATGAATGTTATGGCCCAAAGGGCTGGGAATCATTGAAAAAGACCATAGATTATATTCCGAAAAATATCTTTACAATTGCAGATGCGAAAAGAGGAGATATTGGAAATACGTCGACTTATTATGCCAAAACATTTTTTGAATATTTGAACTGTGATTCAGTGACTGTTGCCCCATACATGGGCGAAGACAGTGTTACACCCTTTCTTGATTTTGAAAATAAATGGGTGATTTTATTGGCTTTAACTTCTAATAAAGGTGCATTGGATTTTCAATTCATGACGGATATAAAAGGCGAAAAAATGTATCAAAAAGTATTGCGTAAATCAAGTGCTTGGGGAACAGATGAGAATCTTATGTATGTTGTTGGTGCAACGCGCGCTGAAGGAATCGGAGAGGTTCGCAAGCTTGTCCCAAACCATTTTTTCCTCGTTCCAGGAGTTGGAGCGCAAGGAGGTTCTTTAATTGATGTGGCAAATTATGGATGGAACAAAGATTGCGGCTTATTAGTAAATTCTTCTCGTGGAATTATTTACGCTTCCAATGGACTTGACTTTGCTGAAAAAGCAGGGGTTGAAGCTCAAAAATTACAATTGGAAATGGCGGAGATTTTACTTCAAAAAGGTTTTTAAATTTTTTAGTTTTCTTTTTATTATTCCATTTTTTAAAAAGCGTTACTTTCATTGAAAACATCGTTGTCTAATTCATTGAATATTATTTACATGAAAGTATTTTTTTATCTCAATTTATTTATAAGCGTTATTTTTCTTTCCTCTTGCGTTCAAGGACAAACTGAAACGCAAGAAAGTGTTGAAGTTCAAATTTTGGAGAATGACAGTTTGCCAATATTCGAACGAATGAATCAAAAGGCCATAGCTCTTAAGAGATACTTAAACACTCATTCAACCTACAATCAAAATCTAATTGTTTTAATTGACATGCGCCAAAATTCAGGGAAATATCGATTGTTCGTTTATGATTTGGATTCAATGAAAGTAATTAGTAAAGCATTGGTTGCACATGGAAGTGGCTCTGAAACAGATTATGTGGACAGTTTAAAATTTAGCAATGTTCCAAATTCGTATTGCACATCTATAGGAAAATATAAAATAGGCGCTTCATATATTGGTTCTTTTGGCAAATCATATAAATTACACGGATTAGATGAAACGAATAATAAAGCTTTTGAAAGATTTGTTGTGTTGCATCGCTATAGTTGTGTTCCTGATTATGAACAATCCTATCCAATATGCAATAGCCTTGGATGTCCAATGGTTTCTGAAAATTACTTTTTGCAATTGGATAAATACATCTCCAAATCAAACAAACCAATTTTGTTGGAAATTTATTATTGACTAATATTTTTTTTATATTTATTCCAACTAACAAGTTGTGAATGAAAGGTGTGAAATTGTTTCAACGTATAATGATTACTGGACTCATAGGATTAAATGCCTTTGTTTTTATGTCAATGCGTGATGTTTCAATTGAAGAAAATATTTTTCTCACACTTTCATTAATAGGCTCTTCAATTTTACTTTTCACCTTGATTGCTTTCTTGCTAAAAGAACGAAAGAAGAAAACAATCAATGATTCTTTTTAATACCTAAGATTTTACTACCTTCACTTTCCTAAAAAGTAAAAAAATGAAGGTATTATTTTCTTTTTTGATTGTTTGTTCAATTTTTGTTGCAAACGCTCAAAATACATTGACTCCAGAAATTTTGTGGAAATTCAATCGCGTTTCAGGTGGCACAGTTTCTCCAGATGGAAATTCATTGTTATACAGTCAACGTTCATTTAATATGGACGAAAATAAAGGAAACACAGATTTATATGTTCTTGATCTAAAAACAAATAAATCAAAACAAATTACAGAAACACCATTCTCTGAATTCGAAGCTCAATGGGGAAAAAACAATAGAATTTGGTTTATGTCCACTGAAAAAGATGGAGTCCAAATTTGGAACATGAACAATGATGGAACTGAAAAACAAATGGTTTCAAATTTTGTAGAGGCCGAATTAGAAGGTTTTAAACTTGCTCCCAATGAAAGTTTTGTAATAACAATTGAAGCAGTTAAGGTTAATCAAACATTGAATGACAAATATCCAGATCTTAAAAAAGCAAACGCACGAATAGAAGATGATTTAATGTACCGTCATTGGGACCATTTTGACGATTATAAAAAGAGACATTTAATGATTCATCAAATTTCAAATCCAGTATCAATTGCAACTGTTGGTGTCGACATATTGAATGGAGAGGCATTTGATGGAATTTTACCCCCACATGGAGGAAGTGAGCAATTTTCTTTTTCAAATGACTCAAAAAAAGTTATTTATACTTCGAAAAAATTAAAAGGAAAAGAGTTTGCGCAAAGCACCAACAGTGAGTTGTATGAGTATTCCATCGATACAAAAAAGACTAGAATTTTAACGGAAGGTTATTTAGGATATGATAACAATCCAGCCTTTTCTTCATTGGAAGAAATGGCATGGTTAAGTATGGCTCGAAATGGGTTCGAATCAGATAAAAACAATATAATTTTGCGTGATGGAACTGGAAACGATAAAAATTTAACCAAAGACATCGATTTGTCTGTTACAGATTTTATTTGGCATCCTTCCGGTAAAATGATCTACTTTATTGCAGTTATCAAAGGAACTGCTCAGGTTTTTGAAATTGAATTAGCCACAGCCAAGTACAGACAAATTACTGTAGGTCAATATGATTATTTGAGTATTTCAATTTTTGGTGACAATTTATTTTGTGGCAGACAATCAATGGTTGAACCAACTGATTTGTATTCAATATCCATAAAAAAAGGAAAAGTAAATCAATTAACACATTCAAATGAAGCATTATTGAAAACGTTAACGATGCCTAAAGTTGAAGAACGTTGGGTTGAAACAACGGATGGAAAAAAAATGTTGGTCTGGATGGTTTATCCCCCAAATTTTGATCCTGCCAAAAAATATCCAGCTTTGTTATATTGTAACGGAGGTCCGCAAAGTGCCGTGAGCCAATTTTTCTCATATAGGTGGAATTTGGCGTTAATGGCTTCTGAAGGATACATTGTTGTTGCTCCTAATCGCCGTGGTTTGCCAGGATTTGGACAAGAATGGAACGATGCTATTTCAAAAGATTGGGGAGGACAAGCCATGAAAGATTATTTATCTGCTATTGACAATGCTTCTCAGGAGCCATATGTTGATGAAACGCGCCTAGGAGCAGTTGGTGCCTCATATGGAGGATATTCCGTTTATATGCTAGCCGGAATCCATGAAAATCGATTCAAAACTTTCATCGCTCACTGTGGCCTTTTCAACTTGGAAAGCTGGTATGGTACAACGGAAGAATTGTTTTTTGCAAATTGGGATCAAGGTGGCCCATACTGGTTAGATGAAAACAAAGAAAATTATAAAATTAACAGTCCTCATAATTACGTTGCTAATTGGAATACTCCAATACTTGTGATTCATGGTGGATTAGATTATCGTGTACCAGAAAGTGAGGGGATGCAAGCTTTTCAGGCAGCACAGCTAAAAGGAATAAAAAGTAAATATTTGTATTTCCCAACTGAAAGTCATTGGGTTCAGAGTCCTCAAAATAGTTTGGTTTGGCAACGTGAATTTTTTGAATGGTTGAAAGAAGATTTGAAACCCTAGCTTTTTTGACTTCTTCTTTAATTTCATTACTTTTGGAGCCTTACACGAATAAATAATTTACACTAATGTGGAATAAATTAGCGAATTTCATACTTAAAAACCGGTTTTTTATACTTGGAATTATCACCTTGATAACTGTTTATTTCGGTTATCATGCTGCTACAGGTTTAAAAATGGAGAATAAATATGGTATTGTTTTACCAAAAGATTCTCCAACTACTCGAAATTATAACGACTTCAAAGAGAAATTTGGGGAAGACGGAGGTACTTTAGTTCTTGGGATTCAAACTGATTCACTTTATACTAAAGATAAATTTCTGAAATGGAAAGAGTTAGGTGATTCTATTCTACAATTTAATGGTGTTGAGTCTGTAATGTCTGAAGCGACTTTATTTGCCATTCACAATAACAAAGAAGAAAGTAAATTTGTAGGCGAACATATTTTTCGTGACGTAAAATTCATAGAAAAGTCAATAGAACAAATACAAAAGGAAATAAAGAATAATCCATTGTATAATAAAATATTATACAATGATTCATCGAACGCTTCTTTAATGATGATTAAAATTGACGAACGATTTATTTCAGATCGTGTGAAGTCAAAAGTGGTTTTGGATATTCAAAAACTTGCTAATACCTATGAAAAGGATTTTGGGAAATTTCACTTTGCTGGACTCCCATACTTACGCGTTATTATTGCAAAAAGAATACAATCTGAAATGCTCATTTTTGTTGGGCTTTCAATGCTTATCACATCAATTTTAATGTACTTGTTATTCAGATCTTTCAGAGCTGTTTTGATTTGTATGACTGTTGTCGGAATTTCTGTCATATGGGCAATGGGAACAATCGCAACAATGGGATATGGCGTTTCTGCAATGATGGCCTTAATTCCTCCATTAATGATTGTAATTGGAGTGCCTAATTGTATTTATTTATACAATAAATACCATCAAGAATACAGGCATCATGGAAATAGAATGAAAGCACTTACTCGTGTAGTGAGTAAAACTGGTATTGCAATGTTTCTAACGAATGTTACAACTGCTCTAGGGTTTATTACATTCTTATTCACAAGTTCTGAAAAATTCTATGAATTTGGTATGATTTCCACAATCAACATTATGCTTTGTTATGTTGTTTCTTTGTGTTTAATACCAATTTTTGCATCCTTCTTGAAAAACCCTCCAGAGCGACATTTAAAACATTTAGACAGAAAATTAGCTGTTGGGTTATTGGAAAAGTTGGTATACCTAACGGCAAATAAAAGACCATTAATTTACTTTGTAACAATTGTGTTGACTGCTGTTGCTGCAATTGGAATGGTGAAAATGAAAGTTACAGGTAATTTAACTGGAGACATTCCGAAAAATGACCCTATTGTCACTGATATTCAATTTATGGAAAAAAACTTTGGAGGAGCTATTCCTTTCGAAGTCATGATAGATTATAAAGAAAAAGGAAGATTATTTGGAAAAAACACATTGAATAAAGTTGAGGATGTGCAAAGCATGCTTGCTAAGGATAATTTGTTTGCAAAAAGTATTTCAATTGTTGATTTCACCAAAGTAATCAATATGGCTTATTATGATAATAACCCAGAACGATATACTTTAATCTCAAAAAGAGATAGATTAAGACTGAGTAAATACATTGATAATTTTAATGCTGCTAATACTAATTCTACCTTTTCATTAAAAGAATTAGTAGATACAACAAATTTTATTTTGAGAGTTAGAACTCAAATGAAGGACATCGGTTCGTATGAAGTTGCAGATGAAGTTGCCATAATACGCAATAAAATAGATAGTATCATGAATCCTGACAAAAAGGATATTGAACGATTATTTGTTAAAATTAAAGCCGGTAAAAGTGAATTCATTGATTCTTTATTCGAAAGTCATTCAAATATTTATAATTCTTTAACTGCAGAAATTGCTCAAAAAAATACTGATTTACAGCTTCAATTTGATACTGATCCTGAAAAAATAAAAGGATATTACAAAAAACCTAACTTTATTCAACAACTTAGAACTTCAATAGATCAAGAATATTACGACGTAACTTTGACAGGTACGTCAGTTGTTGTATCTGAAGGAACCAAATACTTGTTGTGGAACCTTGTTTCGAGCATCTTATTTGCAATTATTTCCATTGCAGCATTAATGAGTATGTTATTTTCATCATTTAAAATGGTAATGATTTCAATGATTCCTAACATTATTCCTATGATAATAACTGCAGGAGTAATGGGCTGGTTTAACATTCCATTGAAACCATCAACTTTGATTATTTTCTCAATAGCGTTAGGTATTACAGTTGATAATACGATTCATTTCTTGGCACGATATCGTCAAGAATTACAAATGAAAAAATGGGATTTAAAAGAATGTGTAGCGATATCAATCCGTGAAACTGGACTAAGTATTATTTATACTTCAATCATTTTATTTTTTGGATTTATAATTTTTATCTTTTCTGATTTTGGAGGAACTCAAGCTTTAGGTTATTTATCTGCGGTTACATACTTCATTGCATTATTTACAAACCTTATAGTGCTGCCAGCCCTATTGTTAACACTTGACAGAAAATTGACAACAAAATCTTTTGAAGAACCTTATTTTGATGCTTATTCAGAGGAAAATGAGCTGGACTGGACAGACTTGCAGTTTTCTATTGCTGAAGATGAATCAAAGGAAAGTAAGGAAATTAAAAAAGGGGAATAATATATATTCATTCCAACTAAAATAAAAAACGTTCATAAAACTATGAAAGGAATTATTCTCGCAGGAGGCTCAGGTACACGTCTTCATCCTTTAACATTAGCCGTTTCCAAACAACTCATGCCGGTTTATGATAAACCAATGATATATTATCCATTATCCATATTAATGAGCGCTGGTATTAAAGAAATCCTTATCATTTCTACACCTCATGATTTGCCCCATTTTGAAAAATTATTAGGGAGTGGAGAAGATTTAGGTTGCAAATTTACTTATGCAGTTCAAGAAATTCCTAATGGTTTGGCACAAGCATTTGTTATCGGGGAAAAATTTATTGGTGATGATAAAGTTGCTTTAGTTCTCGGTGATAATATCTTTTATGGTGTTGGGATGGACAATCTATTAAAAGAGAACAATGATCCTGATGGTGGAGTAGTTTATGCTTACCACGTCAGTGACCCAGAACGATATGGCGTAGTAGATTTTGATGAAAACATGAAGGCAATTTCAATTGAGGAAAAGCCTAAATATCCAAAATCAAATTATGCGGTACCTGGTTTATATTTTTATGATAATTCAGTAATTGAAATTGCTAAAAATTTAAAACCATCTCCACGAGGTGAATATGAAATTACTGATATCAATGCAGAATATTTAAAACTAGGAAAATTAAAAGTAGCTCTTTTGGATAGAGGTACAGCTTGGTTGGATACCGGAACTTTTGCATCACTTATGCAAGCAGGTCAATTTGTTCAAGTGATTGAAGAACGTCAAGGATTGAAAATAGGATGTATTGAAGAAGTGGCATATAGAAATGGCTTTATTTCAAAAGACAAATTAAAGCAAATAGCTGAACCACTTGTTAAAAGTGGGTATGGTACATATTTAATTAATTTGATCAAAGATTAATGCAACAATTAGCTCCATACAGCGCGTATTTAGAAAATGAAATTAACGCAATTGATTTCCCAAAAGATCCTTCAAACCTATACGATCCATTAAGATATTTCTTAAGTTTAGGCGGTAAAAGAATGAGACCTATTCTTACTTTATTGGGTGCTGAGTTATTCGGAGAATCAAAAGAAAATGCATTATCTGCAGCATTGTCTGTGGAGGTGTTTCATAATTTCACGCTCATTCATGATGATATTATGGATGAAGCGCCTCTGCGCAGAAATAGAGAAACTGTTCACACGAAATGGAATCAAAATATTGCAATATTATCTGGGGATGTACTCTTTGTAAAAGGGTATCAATTGCTTGTCAAACAAAAACCTGAGCATTTACAACCGCTAATTGAATTATTTAATAAAACGGCAATTGAGGTTTGCGAAGGACAGCAAATGGACATGGATTTTGAATCAAGAAAAGATGTTTCAATTGATGAATATATTGAAATGATTCGGTTAAAAACATCTGTTTTATTAGGTTGTGCATTAGAAATGGGCGCCGTTATTGGAAACGCTTCAGAAACAGATAGAAAACATCTTTATGATTTTGGTCAAAATATTGGTATTGCCTTTCAAATTCAAGATGATATTTTAGATTTATTTGCCGATCCTGATAAATTTGGAAAGCAAGTTGGAGGCGATGTAATTTCGAACAAAAAGACGTTACTGAATTTACACGCTTTAATTTTGGCTACAGACGAACAAAAACAATTACTCTGGAAGCTTTCAACTGAAACGGATTATCAAGTAAAAATCGATAAAACAAAGGCGCTTTATGAGATTATTGGGGCAAGAGCAATTTGTGAAAACGAGATGAAAAAATATCATTCTATTGCCATGAAATCTTTGGAAGAAATTCAAATTGGAGATAGTGCAAAACAACCTTTAAAAGCATTAGCAGAATTTCTGATGAATCGGGAATTGTAATTTTAGAAACCAACGTTTCGAATGAAGTTTTCGTTATGTTCTTGATATAAAAAATAACTGTTGGACGATTTTCTTGAAATTGAAGCATTAAAAAAAGGAAGTCAATCGGCATTCAACTCTTTGATTGAATTATTTTCTCAAAAAATTTATAATTTGTCACTCGGAATTTTACAAAACCAACAAGACGCCGAGGATGTTACGCAGGAGATTTTCACAACTGTATTTTTGTCAATAAATCAATTCAAAGGCGATTCAAAATTGTCTACTTGGATTTACCGTATCTCAGTAAATAAATGCCAAGAATTTCTTCGTAAGAAAACACGTAAAAAAAGATTTGGTTTCATAATCCCGATAGATAAAGCTGAAGCAACGATTCAAATTAGTTCCAATTTTATGCACCCAGGATTAGAATTAGAGAATCAAGAAAGAGGAGCGATTTTATTCGCTGCAATAAATAAATTACCAGAAAATCAAAAAACAGCATTTACATTATACAATTTAGAAAGTATTCCCTATGAAGAAATTGCTCAAATAATGAATACATCATTGTCCGCAGTTGAATCATTGATTTTTCGTGCAAGACAAAACTTAAAGAAGAGCTTATCAGATTATTACGAGGAAAATGAACGTTGAAAAATTAATTTATCAAACGCAAGTTATTAAAAGTTTTATCATCTTATAAAATATGGAAACGAAAAAAGAATTTTGGATCAAGGAAACAATAGACAGTTCTAAGGAA
>CANNKP010000095.1 GCA_947505255.1 Flavobacteriales bacterium | reverse complement strand
CATTATGACACTGTTGGGGTAACTATTGAGTACGGAGGTACAATTAATGTTGCATTTACAACGGATATGTACCACGATGAAAAAAGACGTAGATATCCAGAGGAAAAAGTATTATGTTATATTGATTATTTTCAAACCGAACTTGATCCAAGACTCACGCCTTGCTCTTATTTTTCCTATGGTGATGATTGCTTCGAAGGTCTTCATGAAAATGAAATAAATAATATTAAATTGTTTCCAAATCCATCAAATGGTACTTTTCAAATACAAACTGATTTAAATATAGAAAAGGTTGAGGTGATTGATTTCACTGGTAAAAAATGTTATAATAAAATTTTAAGCAAAACAGCTAATGGCTTTGAAACTCAACTTGATGTTGAAACTGGTTATTACATCCTAAATCTTTACACTTCTGACGGCACCGTATTCAGAAAATCTATTTTAATTACCAATTAATAAATATAATTAACTTCTCAATTGCGCTCCCAACTTCCCTTCCAACTCAACACGAATCTTTTCCATAATCGCATCAATTTGATTGTCTTTTAAGGTTTGTTCTTGGTCTTGGAACGTGAATGATACCGCATACGATTTCTTTCCTTCCTCTAAGTTTTTGCCTTCATACACATCAAACAAGCCAACTTCTTTCAAAATTTTCTTGTCACAATTTTTAGCGATTGTTTCAATTTCCGAGAAATTGGTTGCCGTATTTAAAAGCAAAGAGAAATCACGACGAACAGCAAATGTTTTTGGCAATTCACTGTATTTCACTTTCACGTATTGTAAACTTTCTGTAATTGCATCCCAATCCAGATCAGCAATAAATACTTCATTTTTAATTCCAAAATGCTTCTTTGAAGCAGTATTTGCCCAACCAATCTCTCCAACTTTCTTTTTCAAGATCGTCAATTGAACACCATCGTGTAAAAGCGAATTTTTCAATGCACTTTCCTGCAACATGCCATTCAATCCAAGTCGGCTGAACAAAGCATTCACCAATCCTTTCATTGAATAATAGGAAAATTGATCTTTAGATGCGTTCCAGGATTCTTGTTCTTTCTTTCCTGTTAAAACAAGTATCAAGCGTTTGTTCTCAGCATACCCACTTTCGTATTTATGGTAAACCTTTCCAAATTCAAACAATTTCAAATCTGCATGTTGACGGTTTTGGTTGTGCTGAACAACTTCCAAGGCATTAAAAATCAAACTTTGACGCATCACATCTAATTCTTGACTCAAAGGATTCAACATTTGAACATTGCGTTGGGATTGAAGAACATCTCCTCCTAATTTCTCGGTATAAACTGATGTTGTCAAAGAATTGTTCAACATTTCAACCAAGCCTTTTCCAACCAACATTTCAGAAAGTACATTTTGCACTTTTTCTAAATCCGGCTTAGGAAATACACCAATTGAGGTGTTTAATTTTTCAGGTAAAGGAACATTGTTGAAACCATAAATCCGTAAAACTTCTTCCGTTAAATCGGCCTCACGTGTAACATCCACACGATAAGCTGGAACTTCAACTTGTGCAATTCCATTCGAAACAGAAAGAATTTTGATATCCAACGAAGTTAAAATTCGATCGATATCTTGAACTGAAATTGCAGAACCGATTAATTTATTGCAACGGTCGTAACTGAATTCAACAACTTTATTTTCAATTTTGTTAGGATAAACATCTACTACATCCATTGCAATTTCACCACCAGCAACTTCTTGAATTAAAAGCGCTGCACGCTTCAACGCAAATGCCGTTAAATTTGGATCAACGCCTCTTTCAAAACGGAAACTTGCATCGGTATTCATTCCATGAAACTTTGCCGTTTTACGCACTGAAACTGGATTGAAATAAGCAGATTCTAAAAACACTTCTGTTGTATCGTCCTTTATTCCTGATTCAGCTCCACCAAAAACGCCTGCAATACATAAGTTTTCAGAACCATTTGTAATCATTAAGTTTTCAGAAGAAAGCGTTCTTTCAACTCCATCTAAAGTCACAAATTTCTCCCCTTCAGTTGCGTTTTTTACAACGATTTTCCCATTCAGCGAGCGCACATCAAATGCATGCAAAGGAGTTCCCAATTCACGCATCACGTAATTTGTAACGTCCACCACATTGTTTATTGGTGAAAGTCCAACAGCACGCAAACTTTTTTGCAACCACGCTGGAGAAGGTTTGATTTTTACATTTTTTATCGTTGTTCCAACATAACGTGGACACAATTCTGAATTCTCAACTGCAATTGTAATTGGCAAACTTGTACTTTGCACTTTAAAATCAGTAATTGAAGGCATTTGAAGTGTTAAATTTTCCTTTTTGTGGAAATTCAAATACGCTATTAAATCACGTGCAACACCAATATGTCCCATTGCATCTGCACGGTTAGGCGTTAAACCAATCTCAATTTGATAATCGTCTTCCAAATCAAACAAAGAAGCCGCAGTTGTGCCAACTTTGGTATCAGCATCTAACACCAAGATTCCAGCATGTGATTGTCCCATTCCCAATTCATCCTCAGCACATAACATTCCATGCGATTCAACCCCACGAATTTTGGAAACTTTCATTTTCAAAGGTTCATCTGGCGTAGGATAAAGTGTACAACCAACAGTTGCAACAATAACTTTTTGTCCAACAGCAACATTTGGCGCACCACACACAATTTGAAGAGGCTCTCCACCAATTGTCACGGTAGTCACTTTTAATTTATCCGCATCTGGATGTTTTTCACAAGTAAGTACCTCACCAACGACAACACCTTCAAGTCCACCTTTCACAGCTTCTAACTTTTCAACGCTTTCAACTTCTAAACCTGTATCCGTTAAAATTCCATCCATTTGTTGTGGAGAAAGATCCGTTTTGACGTATTGTTTAAGCCAATTGTATGATATTTTCATTCTGTGTGAGTATTTGACAAAAAATTGAATGGCGAATTTAAGGAAATTCAATGAATTTTATGCGTCAAAATATGCACTAATCACAGTTTAACATTTCGAATAAAAAGAATTAACATGAACTTAGTATGAAGTATTTTCAGTTGTGCGTATTTTTACACCAATTAAAAATGAAATTAATCATAATGCGTTTTACTCTACTTATCCTTTTTAGTGTTTTTTTTCTAGCATTTTCCTTTGCTCAAAATAAAAGTACATTGAGCGGCACGATAACCGATGCGGAAAGTGGCGAGGCAATTATCAATGCTAAAATATACATTCCTGCAATTCGTCAAGGAGCAGTTACAAATACATACGGCTTCTATTCGTTAACGGTTGAAAGTGGCAAGCATATTGTTGAATTTCGATCTGGTGGAATGGAAACAGTTGCTAAAGAATTCGATTTGACTGAAGATGTTGTTTTCAATATTGAAATGTCCAGTGAAATAAAAAGCATTGGCGAAGTCACTATCAGCGCAAAAAAAGGGGAAAATGTTAATTCTGCTCGAATAGGTCAAATCGATTTGGATGTTGAAAAAATTAAAACGTTGCCGGCTTTCATGGGAGAAGTGGACATTATTAAAGCGATTCAATTATTGCCAGGAGTTTCTTCTGTTTCTGAAGGTGGACAAGGATTTTATGTGCGAGGTGGTGGTCCAGATCAAAATTTGGTCTTATTGGATGAAGGAGTTGTTTACAATGCGGCACATCTTTTTGGTTTTTTCTCCGTTTTCAATGTTGACGCTGTAAAAAGTGTGACGTTGATAAAAGGTGGAATGCCAGCAAATTATGGTGGTCGAATGTCATCCGTTTTAGAAGTTCACATGAATGAAGGAAATAATAAAAAATTCAAAATCAAAGGCGGACTAGGAGTTATTTCATCTCGTTTAACAATCGAAGGCCCACTTAAAAAAGACAAAGGTTCATTTATTGTTTCAGCAAGACGCACTTATATTGATGTAATAATGAAAGCAGCCATTCCTGAATCTTCACCTTTTTCGGGATCAAGTTATTATTTCTACGATTTGAACTTAAAATTAAATTACAAATTGACAGAAAAAGATAGAATTTATTTGAGTGGATATTATGGTAAAGATGTATTTACATATGGGAACAAAACGGATGCTTTTTCCGTGGATATGCCATGGGGAAATGGGATTGCAGCACTGAGATGGAACCATTTATTTTCCAATAAATTATTCATGAATGTTACTTCTACTTTTTCTGATTATCAATTTAAATTTGGTTCTGAACAGGATGAATTTCGTTTTGCGTTAAAATCTCAAATTACAGATATTGGTGGCAAAGTTGACTTCACTTATTTTCCAAGTACGCGACATAAATTAAAATGGGGAGCAGAATACATCTATCACACATTTAATCCAACGAGTGTTTCAGCAGCATCTCAAGATATTGTTTTTGATACTGGTGAAGCACAAAAATTGTATAGTCATGAATCCGCAGTTTATGTTTTGGATGAATTTGATTTAAACGAAAAAATCAAACTAAATGCTGGATTACGTTATAGCATGTACCAGCATGTGGGGCCATTTAAACGCTACATAAAAGGAGATATAAGTAATCCTGATTCTGTTGTTAACTATTCAAAAGGAGATTTAATCAAGTTTTACAGCGGGCTTGAACCTCGGCTTTCAGGTCGTTGGTTGCTTTCTGAAACTAGTTCTATTAAAGCAGGATACTCGTATAATTACCAATATGTTCATTTAACATCTTTAAGTGCAGTTTCTTTGCCAACAGATATTTGGTATCCGAGCACGGATAAGGCAAAGCCACAAAAAGGATGGCAAGGATCTTTGGGATATTTTCATAATTTCAAGGATGATAAATATGAAACTTCCGTAGAAGTGTATTACAAGGGAATGAAAAACTTAATTGAATACAAAGAAGGAGCTTTACCTGGAGATAACGTAAATGATAATACTGATAATATCTTGGTTTTTGGAACAGGACAAGCATATGGAATTGAATTTTTTGTTAAAAAAGCATATGGTAAATTAACTGGTTGGATAGGTTATACGTTAGCCAAAACTGAGCGTAAATTCCCTGATTTAAACAGTGGAAAAGTCTTTCCTGCAAAATATGACCGACGACATGACTTATCGATTGTTGCAGGCTACAAATTAAATGAACGTTGGACATTTGGAGCAGCATTTATTTATGCAACTGGAAATACATTAACATTACCAACCTCTTGGTACGTTCAAGAACAGAATTTACTATTCAATTATGGTGCAAGAAATTCAACGAGAATGGCACCTTATCACCGTTTAGACTTGTCAGCAACATTGTATGACAAATCGTACAAAGTAAAACAAGATGAATTAACTGGTGAACCAATCAAGGTTAAAAAACGTTTTAGAAGTAATTGGTCTTTTTCCGTTTACAATGTTTACAACCGAGCTAATCCATTCTTTATGTATGTGGATAGTAACGGGGATTTTTTAAATGGGGATTTTAAAATTAGTGTTAAGCAAGTTTCATTGTTTCCAATTATACCGAGTGTGACGTGGAATTTTGAGTTTTGAGTTTTGAAAAAAAATATTAAACACATAGCGATGCACTGAATTTATCGAAGTGAAACATAGTACACATAGTTTTGATGCACTTTTGTGAACTTTGTGAATTTGTAGTCAAAAAATTTTAAAACACATAGACACATAGAAAACATAGTTTTGATGCACTTTTGTGAACTTTGTGAATTTGTAGTCAAAAAATTTTAAAACACATAGACACATAGAAAACATAGTTTTGATGCACTTTTTAGAACTTTGTAGTCAAAAAATTATTAAACACATAGCGATGCACTGAGTTTATCGAAGTGAAACATAGAACACATAGACAAGTTGAACTCATAGAAAATAGACACATATAAAATGCAAAAATCATTCTACTTATTGATTTTAATTCTTACAATTACTTCTTGCACGAAGGAAGTTAAGATTGATATTCCTGGTTTTGAAGAACAACTAATGATTGACGGAAGTATTGAAACTAATTTTCCGCCAGTTGTTTTGTTATCTCGATCGAAAGATATTTATTCTCCCACTAATATTGATGCGTTTCTTGCTTCTTTTGTTTCTGGAGCCACAGTGAAAGTTGGGGACGGAACAAACGAAGTTGTATTAGATGAAATTTGTACAGATAATCTTCCTACAGGAACAGAAACTATTGCAGCAGCTTTGTTTGGAATTCCAGTTGCAGAATTGCCAAACTATCATTTATGTGCATATACAACCTTCGATATAAGTATGTGGGGACAAGTTGGCAAAACCTATTATTTAACGGTAACATTCGAAGGAAAAACGTATACGTCTTCAACGACAATAATGCCAGCCACTACTTTTGATAATTTATATTGGAAACCAGATGGAACTTTAACTGATTACGGTTATTCTTGGGCGACGCTTTCTGACATGCCTAATCAATATGATTCGTATAAGTGGGAAGTAAAACGAATCAATGTTGGAATTGATGGTCAACCAATCGATGCAAGTTATACAAAAACGTATAGCCCAGTATTTGATGATGATTTTTTTGATGGGTTAACATTTGATTTCTTTTATGAAAAACCAATGGTTTGGGATGACCCAACTGTTCCAGATGAATACAAAGGTTATTATCATTTAGGTGATTCTGTAGTGGTTAAACTATCAAAAATGGATAGAGGTGTTTTTAATTTCTTTGAGAAAAAATACGTTCAACTGACAACAGCTGGAAATCCTTTTGCCACACCAACAAATATTCCAACTAATATAGTTGGCGGTGCTTTGGGTGTTTGGGCAGGTTATTCGACTTCTTATGACACGTTGTATTGTGTACCTTAATTAGTTTGCCTTCTCCATTTTGAAAATTTTCTCGAAAGCATTATAAACAGCTAAATGCAATGCGTCTGCATGACTTTGTTCATTGAAAAATTCAAAATAAATTTTGGCCTTTATATTTTTTAAGCAATTTAGTTTCTTATACAATTTCTTTGCGTCATTTTCCATAACCTTTCCTTCCTTACCAACACCAATATATATTGATTTGTTTCCTTCGAAATTTGCTGGAATTTGTTTTAAAAGTGATTCATCATCCCACCATAAGCTTGGACTTACAATGATATAATTATCAAACAATTCAGGTTTTTTATGCAGAATTTCAGTTGCTAAAAGACCTCCCAAGGATTGACCAATAATCGTTTTTATTGTATCTGTTTTATAATTGGATTCAATAAAAGGTTGCAATTCTGACTCAATAAATTGAATGAATTTTTCAGAACCTCCAGTTGTAGGAAAATCCGCTTTATCTTTCACATTATTCGTTGGAAAAGTGAAATCTCTTTTTCGATCTACATTAGCAATTCCAACAACAATCGATTCAGGAATCATTTCAATCCAAGAAAACGAACCGAATTGCACAAGGCCAACAATATGAATAAAATCTTCATCCAAAGAACCATCCAATAAGTAAATAACAGAATATTTTTTTAAAGAATCAGGTGAATACCCGTTAGGTAGATAGATATTCAACGCACGATTTTCATCTAAAATAGTTGAATGAAATTCAATTGTCTCACCAATACTAAAAGGCTTAATTGTAGTTGGAATAATGGTTTGAGCTTGTAATTCTGCACAAAAAAAGATGAACAATAAAACAGTGAATTTGAGAAATTGCATATCTTTTTGATCAATGAATTAATAGTACTTCTCTCCTATCAAATAATTTTGAACATAATCTTTCACTCCTTCTTCTAGCGTATGAAAACCTCCTTTATATCCAGCTTCTATCATTTTTGTCATATCAGCTTCCGTGAAATACTGGTATTTATCGCGAATATCTATTGGAGTGTCAATGAATGAAATATTTTCAGGAACATCCATACTTTTAAAGGTGTTTTTTGCCAAATCTAAGAAAGGGCGCGCTTTACCTGAACCTAAATTGTAAATTCCTGAATTTGGTTGTTTTTCCATTAGAAACAAACATACTTCAACGACGTCCTTGACATAAACGAAATCGCGAAGTTGCCCTCCATCCGTATAATCTGGATTATGCGAACGGAACAATTTCATTCCACCATTTTCATTTATTTGTCGGAAAGCATGAAAAATCACACTTGCCATTCTTCCTTTGTGGTATTCATTTGGCCCATAAACATTGAAGAATTTCAAACCAGCCCAAAATGGTGGATGTTGCGTTTGCTTCAAAACCCATTTATCAAAATCATTTTTAGAATCACCATATGGGTTCAAAGGAACTAAATTCTCAATTTGTGAATGATCATCTTTGTATCCAAATTCTCCCAAACCATATGTTGCGGCAGAACTAGCATACACCAAAGGAATTGAAAATTTCACACATGAATTCCAAACATCCTTAGAATAATTCAAGTTCAATTCATCAAATATTTTAGTATCAAATTCTGTTGTATCGGTTCTCGCTCCAATGTGAAAAATCATTTCAACCTCATCACCAAAATCATTCAACCAAGCAATGAAATCTTTACGCCCAACTTTTGCTGTGATTGATTTACCTTCAAGATTGTGATCCTTCTCCGTTTTTGAAAAATCATCAACTACAATAATATTTGTGTGTCCTGCTTTGTTTAAGCGACTCACAAGACAGCTTCCAATAAAACCTGCTGCTCCTGTAACTATAATCATACGTTGGATTTGGGATTTTTTATTATGAGAATTAACTCTGTTCAACAAGTATCCTCCCCCTTTATCCCCCTCCGAAGGGGGAAGTTAAAATAAACCGTTTATTTCAGCATCGATAGCATTGATAATTTTCCCTAAGTCCTCTTGGCTTTCTGGAAAACGATTATTGTCAACATCGATAATCAATAATTTACCTTTATCGTAAGTTGAAATCCATGCTTCATAACGCTCATTTAAACGCTTTAAATAATCCAAACGAATACTTTCTTCGTAATCTCGACCACGTGTTTGAATTTGATTCACCAATGTTGGAACACTTGCTCTCAAATAAATCAATAAATCAGGCGATGATACAAAAGAATCCATCAAGTTAAACAAAGAGAAATAGTTTTCAAAATCACGCGTTGTCATCAAGCCCATTGAATGTAGATTCGGTGCAAAGATGAAAGCGTCTTCATAAATCGTACGATCTTGAATGACGTTTTTATCCGTTTCTTGAATCTCTTGAATTTGCGTAAAGCGACTATTCAAATAATAAATCTGAAGGTTGAACGACCAGCGTTGCATATCTTCATAAAAATCATTTAAGTATGGATTGTGTTCTACATCTTCAAAATGCGTTTCCCATCCGTAATGCTTAGCCAACATCTTTGTTAGCGTAGTTTTACCTGACCCAATATTTCCAGCGACTGCGATATGCATATTCATTCAAATTTAGACTGACTAAATTACTACAATTGATTTAATTCACAAGGATTAATTGCGTAAAGTAAGTGAGTATTTTAATATTTTATTCTCTGTGCGAAAATAGAAAAATTTACCCGACAATTTTACCTCTTGGATGCCGATTGTTGGTAACTCGATAAAATCAGTTGTTGATTCATTAATTTGACGAATATTTAATTTATCATTCAACAACAAAACAAACGATTTATCCTTTATACTCAAGCTTTTGAAAAAATCAAATTTATAGGTTCTAATTAAAGACCCATACAAATCAAATTCAAAAATTATCCTAGAGGAATCTATTAAAAATAAATGATTTTCCACTTCTTGAATTGACTCAATTTGATTCATATTCAAAATACCTTTTAAATT
>CANNKP010000094.1 GCA_947505255.1 Flavobacteriales bacterium | reverse complement strand
TCTGAATTAACAAAAAGCAAAGACAAATTTCTATCGGCGATTGCATTTAAATCATTAAAAGAAATCACCTATCATTTGAGAAGAAGCTCTGAATGGTTAATTCGTTTAGGTGACGGGACAAAATTGGCAAATGACAAAACCCAACATGCAGTTGATACATTATGGAAATATTCGAATGAATTTTTCATGGAAAATGAAGTTGATCTTCAAATGCTCGAAACAGGAAAAGGTGCTAATTTAAAGGAAGTAAAAAGTCAATGGATGCAAAAAGTGAATGAAATATTTTTCTTAGCTCATTTAAAAATACCAAAAAATGATTTTCAAATGAATGGAGGAAAAGTAGGGAATCATACAGAATATATGGGTTACATTTTAGCAGAGATGCAATTTTTACCTAGTAAATATCCTGATGCTAAATGGTAATTATTTACCAGCTAAATGAATCAATTTTTCTTGATCTAAAATTTCAAGTTTGCGCGTATGAATTTCAATTATTCCCTCATCCTTGAAATCTTTCAAAAGTCGAATTAATGTTTCCGTTGCGGTTCCAACAAAATTAGCCATGTCTTCGCGTGTCAAATTTATTTGTTCGTCTCCATAAATATCTCCCAAAATCAACAAAGCAAACGCTAGTCTTTCTCTAACCGATTTCTGAGCCATGTTTGTAATGAAAACTGCTCTATCTCCTAATTCTTTTGAAAGTTCTTTCATGATACCATTCCTCAAAGTTGGATTCGTATCAATCATATTCAAAAAATCATCCTTTGCGATGTAACAGATATTACATTCTTCAAGCGTTAATGCTGAAACTTTGTATGCTTCACCACTAAACATTGCACGAAAACCGATTATTTCACCTTCTTTGGCTATATGAATAATTTGCTCCTTACCCTCATCCCCTCGAGTAAAAACTTTCACTTTACCTTGGTTCAAGCAATAAACACCTCGAGGAAAACTGCCTTCAACAAAAATCGCTTGACCTTTTTTGAAATAGGCACACGTCTTTTGTTCATTCGTTAATTCAACATCATGATCACAAAAACTTCCAAAATGAGAGTCTTTTCTTGCACCGCAAGTCGCACAGGAAACGTGTTTGTGTGATTTGTCTAACATCGATCTTCTATTTAATATTTAAGCTTCGTAAAGCTAAAATTAATCTAATAAATTGAAAGGTGATTAAAATCATTTTTTTTAATGTCAACTAGCTCTAACTTTGACCCTCATCTTTTTAGTGAATGGATAAAAATATAATTGAAAAGTATAACGTAGCAGGACCTAGATACACTTCCTACCCTACTGTTCCGTTTTGGAAAAATGATCAACTCACTCAAAAAGAGTGGTTAAAAACTATTCAGAAAAACTTTAATTTTTTTAAGTCTGAGGAAACTAGTATTTATATTCATCTACCTTATTGTGAAAGTCTGTGCACATTTTGTGGCTGCCACAAAAGAATTACAAAAAATCATTCAGTTGAAAAACCATATATTGATGCATTAATTAAGGAATGGAAGCTATATATAGATAATTTACCATTTAGTCCAATTATTCGAGAAATGCATTTTGGCGGAGGTACTCCAACATTTTTCAAGGCTGATGAATTAATCAGATTGGTTAGCACCATTTTTAATGCGAATCAAATAAATTCAGATTTTGTTGAATTGAGTTTTGAAGCTCACCCAAACAATACAACAAATGATCATTTAACTAAATTATTCCATTTTGGATTTCGCAGATTAAGCCTTGGAATTCAAGATTATAGCCCTGTAGTTCAAAAAGCGATACACAGAATTCAATCATTTGAACAAGTGAAAAAGGTGCATGAAAGCGCAAAAAAAATAGGCTATAAGTCTATTAGCCATGATTTAGTTTTCGGATTACCGAAACAAACTTTAAATGATATTATCGACACAGTAACCAAAACAATAGAATTAAACCCAGATCGTATTTCACTTTACAGTTACGCCCATGTGCCTTGGATTAAAGGAACAGGTCAACGTGGTTATGATGAATCTGATCTTCCAAAAAGTGAAGAAAAAAGAGCCCTTTACGAAACAGCGAAAGAAATGTTAGAATCGAATGGTTATATGGAAATTGGCATGGACCATTTCGCATTAGCACATGATGATTTAGCGATTGCTTTTCATGCTAAAAATTTACATCGCAACTTTATGGGTTACACAACTCAAAAGACTAACTTAATGATTGGACTAGGGATGTCTTCAATTTCAGATAGTTGGTTTGGTTTTGCGCAAAATGAGAAATCAATTGAAGAGTATATCATTAAAATTGAAAAAGGTGAAATACCAATTTTCAGAGGACATGTGCTTTCAGATTTAGACGTTGAAATTCGGTCTTATATATTAGACTTAATGTGTCATTTTAAAATGACGTTTAATCAAAATTCAATTTATAAGAACATTCATGAAAAAATTAAAAATCAACTTCAGGAAATGGTCGACGATGGTTTAGTAACAATAGAAAATAATACTGTTTCTGTCACTACTTTAGGTATTCCCTTTGTCAGAAATTGCTGTATGATTTTCGATCAAGATTTAGAACCAAATCAGAAGTTAGAACGCATGTTTTCTCAAACAATATGAATGTATTAAGTTGTTACCATTGTGGTGATGAAGTCATAGGTAAAGGTTATTATATTGAAGAAAAAGCATTTTGTTGTAATGGTTGTAAAACTGTTTATCAATTATTAAAAGATAATAATCTTGGCGCTTTTTATAGTCTTGAAGCAAATGCAGGTGTTAAACCAAATGTGAGTTCAATCCATAAATTCGCTTTTTTAGAAGTTGAATCTATTCGAGATAAATTTATAGATTTTGAAGATGACCAAACTGCCAGAACGACGCTTTTCTTGCCTCAAATTCATTGTTCGTCCTGTATTTATTTGTTAGAAAATCTAACTAAGATTGAGACAAATATCCTTTCATGTCAAGTGAATTTCACAAAACGTGAAGCAACAATTATCTTTAAAAAAGAAGGTTTTACATTGAGTCAATTAGCTGTGCTTTTAGACAAAATTGGTTATGCTCCTAACTTTGGAAATCGTTCTGAAACAGAAAAGAAATTTGATAAAACATATTTATATAAACTTGGTGTTGCTGGATTTGCATTTGGTAGTATTATGTTATGGAGTTTTCCTGAATATTTAGGTTTGGGAACTGATAATCCTGAATTCAGAAATTTCACATCCTATTTGTCTTTTGCGATTTCTATTCCGGTAGTTTTATATTCTGCAAATGATTATTTCATTTCTGCATACAAAGCCTTACGTTTTAAAAGTTTAAACCTTGATGTACCAATTACAATTGGAATAATTGCTTTATATCTCCAAAGCTCTTACAGCATATTTGCTGGAAATGGACCTGGTTATATGGATTCATTTGCAGGGTTTATTTTTTTCCTTTTAATAGGAAAATGGTTTCAAAACAAAACATATAAAACCTTATCCTTTGAACGGGACTATACTTCCTATTTCCCAGTAGCTGTTACTCGTATTACAGAAAAAAATGAAGAAATAACAGAAATTGAAAATCTTAAAATAAATGATAAAATACTCGTTAGAAATGAAGAAGTAATTCCATGTGATAGTATTCTTATATCAGATAGTGCAAAAATAGATTACAGCTTTGTTACAGGTGAATCTATCCCAATTAATAAATACAAAGGTGATTTTATTTATGCTGGAGGAAAATTAATTGGACAAAGAATCGAACTAAAAGTTGAAAAAGAAAGCAGCCGCAGTCATTTAACGCAATTGTGGAATGATGTTAAAACAGACAAAAAAAATCCAACAAGTTTTCTATATCAAGATAAACTTTCCGCTTATTTTCTAACTATAATTCTTTTAATTGCGTTAGGCTCTGGTATAGCTTGGTCATTTATTGATCCAACGCGTATCACTCAAATTATTGTTTCTATATTGATTGTCGCTTGCCCATGCGCATTGGCACTTTCTGCCCCATTCACCTTTGGAAATGTGATGCGATTACTTGGAAGAAAAGGATTGTATTTAAAAAATACACGCGTAATTGAACGCATTAACACTATCACTGATATCGTTTTTGACAAAACTGGAACATTAACCAAGGGATCATCTCATCATGTTGAATATATCGGTGATGAACTTAATCATGACCAGCTTGAAGCGTTGTATTCTTTATCGAACTCATCCACTCATCCTCTTTCGAGATCTATTGTGCAATTTTTACGTGCGCAAAACATCTCGTCAAATGAGGAAATCACTGATTTTGATGAAGTTTCAGGAAAAGGTATTTCAGGCACGATAAATTCCTTGAATATCAAAATTGGTAGTCCTTCTTTTTGCGAACAAAATAGCATTGATAAAAATGAAACTTCCAGTTTTATATTAATAAACAATTCAACAAAAGGACGTTTTGTATTTACATCTGAGCTTAGAGAAGGAATTTCGGAATTAATGACTTCGCTCAATCATTACGATTTACATGTTTTATCAGGAGATAAAGACAAAGACAAGTCAATTCTAGAATCAATTTTTCCTGAAAATAGTAAACTATTCTTTGAACAAACACCAAAAAACAAACTAGAATATATTGAAAATTTAAAAAAGAATGGTAAACATGTTTTAATGATTGGTGATGGACTGAATGATGCTGGTGCACTAGGAATTTCTGATGTTGGGATTGCCGTTTCCGAAGATGTTTTTAGATTCACACCATCATCCGATGCCATTATTGAAGCAAACAAACTGGCCTCTCTTGCCTACTTATTAAGTATTTCAAATTTCTCGAAAACGGTTTTAAAAGTGTGTTTGTTATTTTCTATTTCATATAATATAGTTGGACTGAGTTTTGCTATTTCCGGAAATTTAACACCGCTTGTTGCTGCGATACTAATGCCAATTAGCTCAATTACAGTTGTATTGCTAAGTACTTTGTTTGTTAGGTTGAAAAAGTAGAAATCCCTTTCTCTTTTGCGAATTATATAAGCTTTCAAAAACATGACAGAAATCAGGTTTTTGGACAACAAAAGTCATTATTTACGAACTGCTCGGTTGGTAATTTTGACTCATGGGAATAATATACTTAATGTTAACAGTAAGTTTAGTCATTGCTTTATTCTTTTTGATCTCTTTTTTCTGGGCTACAAAAAATGGGCAATTTGATGATGACTACACACCTTCAGTTAGAATTCTCTTTGAAGACGAATTAAATCAAAAATCAAACAATCAAACAGATGGAAGTTCAGAAGTTTAGTTACGACAATAAAGTCGTGAAGTATTTTGCTTATGCCACAGTAATTTGGGGCATAACAGGAATGTTGGTAGGATTAATTGCTGCTTTGCAATTAGCCTTTCCAGAATTTTTTAATGAATATTTAGGATTCAGTTTCTTATCGTTTGGTCGTATCAGACCATTGCACACAAATGCAGTGATTTTTGCATTTGTAGGAAATGGGATCTTCATGGGGGTTTATTATTCTTTACAACGTTTATTAAAAGCAAGAATGTGGAGTGATAAACTGAGTTATATCAACTTTTGGGGATGGCAGTTTATAATACTTTGTGCTGTTCTAACGCTTCCATTTGGAATGACATCCGGTAAAGAATATGCCGAACTTGAATGGTGGATTGATATCTTGATTACACTTCTATGGGTAGTTTTTGGTTTCAATATGTTTGCTACGATTTTAACAAGAAGAGTAAAGCATATTTATGTTGCAATTTGGTTCTATATCGCAACATTCGTGACAGTGGCTATTTTGCATATTTTTAATTCATTTGAACTTCCAATTTCATTCTTTAAAAGTTATTCTTGGTATGCTGGAGTGCAAGACGCGCTTGTTCAATGGTGGTATGGACACAATGCAGTAGCATTCTTTTTAACAACACCTTATTTAGGTTTAATGTATTATTTTGTTCCTAAAGCAGCACAGCGTCCTGTTTATTCTTATAGACTTTCAATTATCCACTTTTGGGCATTGATATTCTTATATATCTGGGCTGGACCTCACCATCTTTTATATACTTCTTTGCCAGATTGGGCTCAAAGTTTAGGCGTTGTTTTCTCCATTATGTTAATCGCTCCATCATGGGGTGGGATGTTAAATGGATTATTAACAATGCGCGGAGCTTGGGATAGAGTGAGAGATGACGTTTTGTTAAAATTCATGGTTGTTGCATTAACATGTTACGGGATGGCAACATTTGAAGGACCATTATTATCATTGAAAAATGTCAATATGATTTCTCACTTTACTGATTGGACAATTGCACACGTTCACGTCGGAGGATTAGGATGGAATGGTATGATGACATTCGGAATGTTGTATTGGTTATTCCCTAAAATGTTTAGAGTTGAATTGTATTCTAAAAAATTAGCAAATCAACATTTTTGGATAGCAACATTAGGAATAATTCTTTATGCAATTCCAATGTATATTGCTGGATTCATGCAAGGATTGATGTGGCAAGATTTTAATGCTGACGGAACACTTGTTAATGCAGATTTCTTGAAAATGGTTGATGCAATGAAACCATATTACATCCTAAGATCGTTAGGTGGATTATTGTTCATCGTTGGAGCAGTTATGATGTTCTACAACTTAATTAAAACAGCGAAATCAGGGAATTTCTTAGCAAATGAGGAAGCTGAAGCTCCTGCTTTAATTAAAGCTAATTCAAAAGTGAAAGGTGAATACTGGCACAGAGCAATTGAGCGTCGTCCAATTCGCTTTATGATTTTTGCAATCGTTGTAGTTGCTATTGGAGGATTAGTTGAGATTATTCCAACGATGATTGTCAAAAGCAATATTCCTACAATTGCTAGTGTAAAACCATACACACCACTTGAATTAGAAGGTCGTGATTTATACATCAAAGAAGGATGCTATAATTGCCACTCTCAAATGATTCGACCGTTACGATTTGAAACTGCACGTTACGGTGAATACTCAAAATCAGGAGAGTTTGTCTATGATCACCCATTCCAATGGGGTTCTAAACGAACTGGACCAGATTTAGCACGTGAAGGTGGATTAAGAAGTAATTATTGGCATTATCAACACATGATTCGTCCAAAAGATGTTTCACCAGGAACTGTAATGCCTGCTTACATTTGGATGAAGGATAATGATATTGATGAGTCAATGATAGAAAAGAAGATATCTGCAATGCAAACACTTGGTGTCCCTTATAAAAAAGGATATGAAAAACTTGCCTTAAAAGATCTTCGGAATCAAGCAGAATTGATTGCAACAGATATTGTTAACAACCTGCCGAAAGAGGTGCAAAAAGGGTTGAACAAAAAAGCTGAAATCAATAAAATGAAGAAAAAAGAGATTGTTGCTATAATAGCTTATTTGCAACGATTAGGAACTGATATCAAAGTAAAAGCAAAAAAATAACCGTTAAATACAAGAAACATGTTACGATTTATCAAACATAATTTAACAACCATTGATGGAGTAGAAATCTATCCGCTATTTTCCTTATTAATCTTTGTTGTATTCTTTGCAGTTGTAATTACAAGAGTAATTAGAATGAGTAAAAAAGAAGTCACAGAATTAGGGAATATACCTTTCCTAGATAATGATTCAGACACTAATAGAACAGAAAACATCTGACATATATTAAAAAAGAATAGTATGAAAAAGTATTTAAATATAAGTTTAGCTTCGATTATCCTTTTCATAGGAACGCAAGTCACATTTGCTCAAGATGGTGAACAACTTTTTAAAGCAAAATGCAATGCTTGTCACATGGTTGATAAAAACTCAACTGGTCCAATATTAAAGGGCGTAAAACAAAAATGGACGGATGCAGGTGAAGCTGAAATGTTATACGAATGGGTTAAAAATTCTACAACATTAATTGCCACTGGAAAAAGTCAAATGGCAAATAAAATCCAAGCTTTTAGTCCTACTGCAATGACACCTCAAGTTGTAACGAATGAAGAAGTAGATGCAATATTAGGATATATTGATGCCTATACTGCACCAGCTGCTATAATTGGAGACACAACAAAAGGTGGAGTTCCTTCAAATGTTGTAATAGTACCTAATTATAAGCAAAACCTTAACTTATTCTATTGGTTGATTCTTGCAATTGTAGTATTGATAATTGGTATTATAATCATGTCAAGTTCTATAACATCTTTAGTGAAATCAGACTACTTCAAGAGAAAAATTGAAGAAAATAGCGCGAAAAATTCGTCAACCATTAATGCAGTTTTAGTCTTAATCGGTTTCTTAGGTTTGATGGCGGCAAACAATACTTCTCTTGCATTGACATTCTCTTATCCAGGCGAAGGTGCAAAAGATGCGACATGGATTTTGGTCGAGGATATTGACCTATATTTTATGCTTTTCATTAATATAATTTTACTTTTTGTTCTGCTATATTTAAGAAGAATGTTTAGAGATTTCATGCTAATGGTAAGACCAGAAGCTGTGAAATTGAAAAAGGAGAAAAGAATCAAGAAGATTAATGTAATTCTTACAGATGCCGTTGCAATTGAAGAAGAACATACGATTCTAATGCAACATGAGTACGATGGCATTCGTGAATTGGACAATAATTTACCACCTTGGTGGGTTTGGGGATTCTATGCAACAATTATTTTTGCTGTAATCTACATTTTTAATTTTCATATTTTACGTACATCTGATCTTCAAATCCAAGCTTACGATAAAGAAATTGCACAATCTAAAATTGATATTAATACTTATTTATCGAAAATGGCAATGAATGTTGATGAAACGAATGCAACTTTATTAACCGATGCAGGAGCAATATCTTCAGGAAAAGCATTATTTGATGCCAACTGTGTTGTATGTCATAATCCAAAAGGTGAAGGGAATATTGGTCCTAATTTAACGGATGATTCTTGGATTTACGGTCCAGACATTAAGAATTTGTTTAATACATTGAAATATGGAACGCCCAATGGTATGCCTGAACATGCTTCTAAATTGAATCCAATTCAAATTCAACAAGTTGCTTCGTTTGTTCTTTCTTTGCCCTTAACAGATGGAAAAGAACCTGAAGGTAAGCAGTATAAGAAATAAAATAATGATTAATTAATAATTGTATTACAACAATACCTAGTTTTCTTCTATTCACTGACTTATTAATACAATTTCAAGGTAAGTAAATTATACCCCATGAGCGAAGACGAAGAAGGTTTTAGAGATAGGATAGCAACAGTTAATGAGAAAGGAAAACGTGTTTGGATTTTCCCTAAAAAACCTGTAGGTCCTTTTTATAAAAAACGTAAAATTGTAAGTTATATATTATTGTTAGCGCTTTTTGCTGCGCCACATATTAAGCTTGGAGGTCATCAATTATTGCTTTTTAATATTATTGAACGTAAGTTTATTTTATTTGGGAAGGTTTTCTGGCCACAAGACATGTACTTATTTGCTTTGACGATTATAGTCGGGGTAATATTTATAATTCTTTTTACCATTATTTATGGAAGGTTTTTTTGCGGATGGCTTTGTCCTCAAACGATTTTCATGGAAATGGTATTTCGTAGGATTGAATATTGGATTGAAGGTGATTGGACATATCAAAAAAAATTAGATGCTTCACCTTGGAACCGCGAAAAAATCTTTAAACGAATTGCTAAGCATTCAGTATTTTGGATTATTTCATTCTTAATTGCAAATACCTTCTTTGCATATATTATTGGGGCGGATGAATTATACAGAATTCAAACAGATCCAATCGGTGAACATTTCGC
>CANNKP010000093.1 GCA_947505255.1 Flavobacteriales bacterium | reverse complement strand
GTTTCATGAATTGTAATCCCTTGTGATTCACTGAAACATTCATGTAGTTTTTTTCCAAATCCTTTTGAATTGTGGTAGTTCATAATGTATAAGCGTTCCATCGGACGGGTAAAAGCAACATAAGCTTGGTTCACTTTATCTGTCAGAATTTGAGCTTTTTCCTTGCTTTGAAAATTCACAATTTCATCAATTGGACTCTCTTTTGAAAGTGTTGTGTAAACAATGAGATCATCAATTTCTATTAAAAATTTTCCGGTTCCTTTGATTTCTAAAGAGAAATCAACAAAAGGTAAGATCACAACTGGAAATTCCAATCCTTTAGATTTGTGAATCGTCATGATTTTTATCGCATCGTCACTTTCTGGAAGTTGAATCGCTAACTTTGATTTTTGAGCTGAATAATAAGCCAAGAAAGATTTGATATCTGGACCCTTCGATAATTCAAATTCATGCGAAAAATCTGCGAAATGATGTAAATAGGGATTTTGTAATTCATCCCATTTCATCATTCTATAGAATTGCTGAATTAAATCATACAGGTTTTCAAACTTGCAAAAGAAGGTTGTTCGATTTCCAAAATAGTCTCTGATGAATTCGTCTTCTTTGAAATACGTATATTTTTTGCCATCAGGATTAATCCCTGTATCAAGGTACTTTCTGTAATTCTCAAAAGAATCAATTTTCAAAATTCTGAAAAAGAGTTCAGCAAATCGTTTTTTCTCACTGTTGCTCGAAGGATTCAACCGTCGTTTTAAATAAGAAACTATCAGTTTTACCTTTATTTCATTTTGAACAAGAAGTGATTCTGCCGAAACAATTTTATAACCTCTTTTCGTTAAATCAATAGCCCACTGATTCGCTTTGAAATTTAAATCAGCTAAAATGCAAATGTCACCCAATTTGAAACCATCGGCAACACATTGTTCAATTCGCTCAACGATTTCTGGAACTAAATCTACGTTGTCTTTTTCAACAGGAACAGACAGAATGTCAACAAAACCTTCCAATTTTGAGATGGGATTTTGTACAATTGAATTGTAAAAGTCTTTTGCTTCATCAGAAAGCATCTCCTTTATTTTCGGAAATAGCGTATTGTTGAATTCCACAATGGTTGAAGAGGAACGGTAATTTTCTTCCAAGGAAACAACATGTCCCATGGATTCAAAATAGTTCGAATGGTCTTGAATTGTTGGATGCTCTTCAGGATTATAAACTGCTGGCAAAGCAACAAATTGTTCAGCAACACCATTTTTAAAACGGTAAATAGATTGTTTTGGATCACCAACAATTAGGTTCTTACTTTTATTGGATAATGATTCACGGATTAATGGAACCATGTTTAACCATTGCAAACGCGACGTGTCTTGAAATTCATCCAACAAGAAATTTTGAAAACGGATTCCAAGTCGTTCATAAATGAAAGGTGCTAATTCATTTCGAACCAAATCTGAAATCAATTTATTGAACTCCGAAATACGAATTAACTGCTCGTCCTTTTTGATTGTCACCAATGCTTTTGCCATGTATTGGAGCATCGCCATGTTATAAAAATTCTTCAAAAAGATCTTTTGAACGAAATAGTTGGGAGCAATTGTTTCGTAGAGATTTTGCAAATCCAATAAAGACGTGCGGAGTTCTATAGGAAAAATCTTCTTTGGCGGAACTTCATTTGAAGCATAACCAATGAAAGAAGGAGTGAATAATTTGTCTGGAAAGCTACTGGTGCTTTTTAGTTTTTCTATTGCATTGAAAGTATTACTCGCACCTGGTAACATTTTAGGATCTAAAGCAAGTGATTCATATAGTTCATAAACCTTTTTTGTATTGGAAATAAAGTCGTCGGAAATTACTTTGAGACTCGCTTTTAATTCTTTGTTGCGTTCAATGGAAAAATCCATGAGCATTAATTTCTCTATCGTAGCTTGATCTTTTTCCTTCGATAAAATCTTTCCGAAATCAACCAATTGGCTTCTGAAATTCCACTTTTCGCCATCGTCCAAGTTGTTTTTTGCATATTCAAAAACGATGGTTGTTAAATCCTTTAAATTTTCTTTCCCTAATTGATTCAACAACAAATCTACCACTTGCTCGATTACTTCTGTTTCATTTAGAATTACTTCAAAATCGTTGGGTAAATCCAAATCGCGACTGAAAGAACGAATCAATTTTAAATTGAACTTATCTATCGTCATAACAAAGAAATCTTCGTAACGGTGTAAAATATTTTGCAATACTTTTTTTGATCGATTGTGAACTTGTTCAGCGGTAATATTCAGTTCAAGCGCAATTTTTGAAGCGTATTCAGTTGATTTTTCGAGATATTTTTCTGGGAAACTTAATTCATCAAGTGCTTTTACAATTCTGGTTTTCATTTCAATGGAAGCCTTGTTGGTAAAGGTCATGGCTATGATTCGCGAAAAACGCGTGAAATCTTTCTCGTCTGTAATTAACAAACAAATATACTCCTTGACCAAATTGTACGTTTTACCACTACCGGCTGATGCATTTAAAATTTTTAATGGTTTAGTTTCGAAAGTTGACATGCAGCTTAATTGAATTAATTTTAAACAAGAAATTGATTTTTATAAAGTCATTAAAAATAAGGAAAATAAGTTCTGTTTTTGTAAATTTGTTAGATATGTATTCAAAATTGATAGTTTTTATTACACTTGCAATTGTTGTCCTAACATCTTGTAAAGATGATCAGGTAACTGAGCCTATTCCTGTAGTTGATTATTTGAAAGTAACGATGCAACCAACTTTTGGAACCAATGATCTTTTGTTGGATCAAACATTTACAACTGCCGAAGGATATCTTGTGCAATTTACAGATTTGAAATGCTATTTTACGAGCATGAAAAATAGTTCTAATGAATTATGTCAAGCAGCTTTGTACGATTATAGACAAACCGGAACATTGGTTTTTAGTAAACCAGGTAAACCAGCTGATTATGCTTCTCTCAATGGATTTGTTGGTGTTGACCCACTTTACAACCACGAAGACCCATCTGCTTTCGCGAATGATAATCCTTTGAATATTGCAATTGCAAACGACATGCACTGGGACTGGAATCCTGGGTATATTTTCATGAAAGTGGAAGCGAAAGTGGATACAATACCAGATGGAATTGAAAATCTTGATCATTTCGTGATTTTCCATATTGGAACAGATGCGTTCATTCAACCTATTTCGTTGCCATCAATAACGTGGACAGCTTCAGGAACAGGATTATACACCTTGCTGTTAAAATTGGACATGCAAAAGTTCTTGCATAATGGACTTCAAACAATCGATTTGAAAACGGAATATTCTTCTCATTCATCCGCCGGACAGGAAGGATTGAGCTTGAAAGTTATTCAGAATTTTAAAGATGCAATAAGCTTTTATTGATGAAATATCTCTTACTCATTTTTATCAGCGTCGTTATTTTTCTTTCCTGCAAAAAGGATAAGGTTGGTCACGTTCCAACTCCATATGTGTTGGAGATTCCCTCCCATTTTCCAGATATGATTATTCCTGAAGACAATCCAATGACAGTTGAAGGTGTTGAATTGGGAAGGAAATTATTTTATGAGAAAAAATTAAGTGGTGATAATACGATTTCATGCGCCGCTTGTCATGCCCCTGAAAATTCATTTACTGACCCAAACCAATTTTCAGTAGGTATAGATGGAATCTCTGGGAACAGAAACTCGATGGCACTTATCAATTTAGGTTGGCAAAATTTCTTCTTTTGGGATGGTAGATCAAAAACCTTGGAAGAACAGATTCTTGGCCCAGTTCCGAACCCTATTGAGATGCACCAATCTTGGCCAGATGCTGTTGCCAAATTAAATGCAGACATGAACTATAGAAACATGTTTTTCAATGCATTCAATGAAGAAGGAATTGATTCAATTAAAGTTTCGAAGTCAATTGCTCAATTTTTAAGAACAATGATTTCTGGTTCTTCGAAGTATGATGTGATGTATAAGTTTGAAAACAACTTACCGCTCTCTTCAAATGAACAAGTCACGTTAACATCTATTATTCCTGAAGAATGGGCTGGATACGATCTTTTCAAAAGCTTGAACGGCGCAGATTGTTTTCATTGTCATAATGGACCATTGATGCAAGTAAAAAAATTCAGTAACAATGGATTGGATCTTTCGTTTATTGATTTTGGACGAGGGGCAATAACAGGAAATGCAAACGACAATGGAAAATTTAAAGTCCCAAGTTTGAGAAATATAGCTCTGACCGCACCCTACATGCATGATGGACGTTTCACAACGTTAGATCAAGTGATTGAACATTATTCGAGTGGAATTCAACAAAGTCCTACAATTGACCCATTGATTGAATACGCTTTTCAAGGTGGCGTGCAATTAGATACTCAAGAAAAGAGTTTATTGAAAACTTTTTTATTGACATTGACAGATTACAATTTTATAAATAATCCTGATTTTCAGGATCCGAATTGACATTTAGACCTATAAATTATGTTTATTCTAAATCTAAATATAGATTTGCACAAAAAATTTAGGCGAATAAGTAGATAAAAATGATTGACGAAAGAAGATTAACGACAGAGGAAAAGGCTTTAAAAGTAAACTTGACACCAGACATTTATGGATGTTTTGCAGAAATTGGAGCAGGGCAGGAAGTAGCCGCAAATTTTTTTAAAGCAGGAGGAAGTTCAGGAACAATCGCATATACGCAATCTGCATATGACATGAAAGTTTCTGATTCTATGTATGGTGAAGCAACGCGCTATGTATGTGAAGAAAGACTTTTAACAATGCTTGGAACAGAATATGAAACATTAAAATTCCGTCTTCCTAATAAATACAAAGAAGCACGTTTTTTTGCTTTCTGTAATACAGTTGAATCACTTAATTACCATAAAACCAATCAAGGTCAAGGATGGGTTGGAATTCGTTTTCAATTAGGTCTTGAAGAAAAACCAAACGATGTTATTTTGCACATAAAAATGCATGATAATAGTCACAAAGGTCAGCAAGAAGCATTAGGGATTTTAGGAGTGAATTTAGTTCATGCGTGCTATTTCCACAGCGATGATTTGAATGAATTTTTGACAAGTCTGGTTCACCGTTTACCACGTGACCGCATGGAAATAGACATGTTACGTGTTTCGGGTCCAGATTTTGAGAATATTGACAATAGAATTATTGCGTTAAATCTTGTGAAACGCGGAATTACTGACGCAACAATGTTTGATTTATGCGGAAATGTGCTACAACCAGCAACTGCGCTTTATAAGAAGAATATTCTTCTATTAAGAGGACGTTTCAGACCTGTTACGAAAGTGCATATTGATATGGTTGAAGTTGGAAAAAAACAGTTTCTAAATGAAAAAGACGTTTCTGAAGATGATTTAAATGTCATTTTTGAATTGACTTTAAAAGATTTAACAGCTGATGGGAAGATATCAGACAAAGATTTTGTTGATCGAGCTGAGTTATTAGGTTCTTTAGGATATACTGTAATGATTTCAAATTACTTGAAGCATTATAAAATGGTCGATTATTTGGCTTCCATTACAAAGGAGAAAAGAATGGGCTTGCTTTTGGGTGTCTATAATTTACACACTATTTTTGACGAACGTTATTATGATAATTTAGCTGGTGGATTGTTAGAAGCTTTTGGTCGAGGATTTGGCCACAATGTAAAAATGTTCGTGTATCCTGCAATAAATGTTGATTCAGGGGAATTATATAGTCTTGAAAATCTGAAAATCCCTGAGCACTTAAATGGTCTGCTGACTTTTTTAAAAGACAATAATAAAATGGAAGCTATTCATGAATATGATAAAAATTTATTACATATTATGTCAGACGATGTTCTTTCCAAAATTAAAGCTGGTGGCTCAAGTTGGGAAGATGATGTACCCACAGAAGTAGTGAAAGCGATTAAATTTTATGAGTTATTTGGCTACCAAGCCAAAGTGACGATTTAATAATTAGCTATGCCACATATAAAAAATGCATTAATCCGATACCGAATTATTGATCGATGTATCAGAAATAAGTACAAACAACATCCATCGAAAAAAGAATTGAGGGAAGCATGTGAAGAAGCGTTATACGGTTCAAGCGATGGTGCCAATATTTGCGATTCAACAATTGAAAAGGACATGTTTGCTATGAAAATGGAACACGATGCTCCCATTAAATACAGCAAAAGACACGCTGGATATTATTATGAGGATCCAGATTTTTCTATAAATGATATTCCACTTACTGAAGAAGATTTAAGTGCAATAAAATTTGCAGCCAATACATTGATGCAATTTCGAGATGTTGATATGTTCAAGCAGTTTGGAAATGCCATCGATAAAATTGTTGATCGGGTTTCAATATCATCAAACCCAAGTGACAAAACACTCGAAAATTTTGTGCAATTCGAAACATCTATCTCTTCTGGGGGAAATGAATTTTTGCCCGAGTTATTAAATGCAATTCGAAACAATTTAGTTGTTACATTTGACTATGCGAGTTTCATTACTGGTAAATCAAAAAATCGATCAGTTGTTCCCCTTTTATTAAAAGAATATAGAAATAGGTGGTACTTAATTTCTTTCGATAAATCAAAAAATGACATTATTACTTATGGCTTAGACCGGTTAACTAATTTGATAATAACGGAAGAAAGTGCGACTAAACCTGTAGATTTCAATTCAGAAAATTATTTTAAATACGCTATTGGTATTACAGCAAATAATGAAAGTATTCCTGAAAAAATCATTTTTAAAGCAGATAATGTAGCATCTAAATACATCGATTCCCAACCCTTTCATTTTTCTCAAAAATTAGTGAAAGCTGGAAAAAATCGAACAAGCTTTGAATTAAATGTAATGATATCAGAAGAATTAATTCGTTCGATTTTATCTTATGGTGGAGAAATAGAAGTTTTAAGTCCTATTTCTTTAAGAGATATTTTAAAAAATAGGTTAAAAACGATGGTTCAAAATTATGGTCTTTAATATTAAATGATAAAAAAATCAATTTTGATTTATCTTCGTAACTAAAAAAAATGTTAATGGAAATATTAGTTTCTTTAAATAATGGTGTTTGTGAATTAAGACTGAATCGACCAGCTGTTTTTAATTCGTTTAACCAAGCAATGGCTTTTGAACTCCAAAAAGCCTTAGATGATGCAGAATTAAATGATGAGGTTAGAGCAATAATTATAACAGGTGAAGGCAAAGCATTTTGTGCTGGTCAAGATTTAGCAGAAGCAATGGATCCGGAAGGACCTGAATTAAAAGCAATAGTGAGAGATCATTACAACCCAATAATTGAAAGAATTCGTGCAATTGAAAAGCCGATTATTGCTGCTGTAAATGGCGTGGCTGCAGGGGCTGGAGCGAATATTGCTCTTGCCTGTGATATTACAATTGCGAAGAAAAGTGCAAGTTTTATTCAAGCCTTTTCAAAAATTGGCTTGATCCCAGATTCTGGTGGAACATTCTTTTTGCCAAGAATTATTGGAATGCAAAAAGCATTAGCCTTAATGATGACTGGAGATAAAGTTTCGGCAGAAGATGCAGAAAAAATGAACATGATATATAAAGCGGTCGATGACGAAAATTTTGAACAAGAGGTTAAAGATTTTGCTATGAAAATTGCCAAAATGCCAACGAAAGGTTTTGGTCTGACGAAAAGAGCTTTAAACTTGAGTTTGAATAATTCTCTAACCGAACAATTGGAAGTTGAAGAAAAATTACAAACAGAAGCAGGTCAAACATACGATTTTCAAGAAGGAGTAAATGCGTTTTTAGAAAAACGTCAACCAGAATTTAAAGGCATGTAGGGTCGAATTGCAATTCGACCAAAACATGCCATAAATTAGTTAAAGTAAGTATTGTCGAATGCAATTCGACAATACTTACCGAATATAAACAAATCAAAAATAACAAACCATGGTTGTAGGAGTATTAGGAGCAGGAACAATGGGAGCTGGAATCGCACAAGTTGCAGCCCAAAATGGTAGTGAAGTTGTTTTGGTTGATTTAAACCAAGAAATGCTAACAAAAGCTGAAAGTTCTCTAGATAAAGTGCTTGCTAGGCTTGTTGAAAAAGGGTCCCTTTCTGAAGATGAAAAAATAAATATACAAGGAAGAATTACCTATTCAACAGATATTCATGATTTTAAATCTTGTAAAATTGTTATCGAAGCAATAGTGGAGAATATTGAAGTGAAACACAAAGTTTTTGCTGCAATGGAAGCAATTGTTAGTTCAGATTGCATTCTTGCTAGTAATACTTCTTCTTTGTCAATAGCTTCAATTGGCTCTGTATTGAAAAATTCAGAACGTATAATTGGAATTCACTTTTTCAATCCTGCTCCCTTGATGCCTTTAGTTGAAATAATTCCAGCCGTCCAAACATCAGAAGCGACGTTGAACTATTCAAAAGAATTAATCTCTAATTGGAAGAAAGTAGGTGTAATTTGTAAAGATACACCTGGTTTCATTGTGAACCGTGTTGCACGACCTTTTTATGGTGAGGCATTGCGCATCTATGAAGAAGGAATAGCAGATTTCTCAACAATAGATTGGGCCATGACTTCAATCGGTGGATTTAAAATGGGACCATTTACATTAATGGATTATATTGGAAATGATATAAATTATGCTGTGACAGAATCTGTTTTTGAATCATTTTATTATGATCCACGTTTCAAACCGTCATTTACGCAAAAACGTCACAAAGAGGCCGGCTTTTATGGTCGGAAAAGTGGGAGAGGTTATTATAACTATGCTGAAGGAGTTGAAATTATCGCCCCAAATCATGATTCAAATTTAGGAAACTATATTTTTGAAAGGATACTAGTAATGTTAATTAATGAAGCAATCGATGCAGTTTTTATGAATGTTGCTTCTATAGAAGATATTGATTTAGCGATGACGAAAGGTGTAAACTACCCAAAAGGATTATTGAAATGGGCGGATGTAATAGGATTAAAAAATGTTCTTCAGAAACTCGAAGTTTTATTCGCAGAATATGGAGAAGACCGTTATCGCCCAAACCCTCTTTTGAGAAGAATGGTGAAAGAAGGTAAATCATTTTTTTAACTTCCCCCTCTGGAGCGATGCCATGAGCTGGACTCCCCTGAGTTTATCGAAGGGTCGAATGGTGGACTAAGAGGAAGCAGAAAATTATAAGCAGAATCGAGATTTATGCAATATTTTGAAAAAGTACTTGAATAAAACTATAGTTATAGAAAAAAGAGGAATTCCTTTTCAAAACCAATTCTGCGCATTTCTGCGTTCTCTGCGGGATATATTTATTGCAATAGTTTCTCCGCCTGTTTTGCATAATACCCACCCGCAGACTTTATTTTATTCAATAGTACTTTGCCATCAGATACAGATCCTGCAGCTAATAAACTCTTAGCCTGGTACCATTCAGCTTCCTCGTTAAAGTTTAAATACTTTGAATCCAAACATTTCGAAAACGTATTACTCGCACTTTTGTATTCTTTTAAATTATAATAGCAAAGCCCCGCATAAAAATTGCCATTCAAATCATCTGGATAAGTTTCTAAAATGATAGCAAATCGACTTAAAGCCTTTTTATTTTGACCTTTAGAAAATAACTCGATTGTTTTTTCAAGATAATCTATGTAAGGAATATCAATATCTTTCCAAGTCGGTTCTTCTTCAGTTAACACCTCTTCGCCAATATTTGCAGGAGTTCCTGAGAGAATCAATTGTTTTGTTGTTATCTTAGACTTTGATCTGTAAGCACGGTAATCCAATAACTTCAAATCATTCAAATAGAT
>CANNKP010000092.1 GCA_947505255.1 Flavobacteriales bacterium | reverse complement strand
GATTGAAGCATGCGATCAATGTGATTCTTGTCTTTCATTTAATGAAGGCGCTTCACTTAATGTGTATGAATTAGATGCTGCATCGAATAATGGAATTGAGGATATTAGAAATCTAATTGACCAAGTTCGCATTGCGCCACAATTGGGTGAATATAAAATCTACATCATTGATGAGGTTCACATGCTCTCTAATTCAGCCTTCAATGGTTTTTTGAAAACCTTAGAAGAGCCGCCAAAACACGCTATTTTTATTCTTGCAACGACTGAAAAATATAAAATAATTCCCACGATTCTTTCTCGTTGTCAAATTTTTGATTTCAACAGAATCAAAGTAAAAGATATTGCTGATCATTTAGCGTACATTGCCACGCAAGAAGCAATAACTGCTGATCCTGAATCATTGCATTTGATTGCCCAAAAAGCAGATGGCGCATTGCGTGACGCATTGTCTATTTTTGATCAAATCGTTACGTTTACTGGAAATAATTTAACATACAAAAGTGTTATTGAAAACCTTAACATTCTTGATTACGATTATTACTTCAGAATAGTTGATAGTGCGCAAAAAGAAGATATTCCTTCAGCATTATTGCTCTTAAATGATATTTACGAAAAAGGTTTTGACGGTCACAATTTTATTGTTGGCTTAGCTGATCATTATAGGAACTTATTGGTTTGTAAAGACATTCGAACAGCTGTCTTATTGGAAGTCGGAGACGCAATTGAACAACGATACATCGATCAATCGAAAGAAGTTGACGGCAATTTAATCTTACGTGCATTGGCCGTGTTGAGTAAATCGGATGTCGATTATAAGTCATCAAAAAATCAACGTTTACTGGTTGAAATGGCGTTGATGCAATTGTGTTCTTTATTACAAGAGCAAGAAAAAAAAAAAGTCTGACGGATCCCGTTGATTTAATTCCATTTCCAAATCAAAATTTAAGAGACAAGGCATCGTCTGTTCCAAAACCGATTGCTCCTCCAGTTCGACAAGCACCAATAATTGCTGAACCTGAAAAAAAATTGACTGTTGTTTCATCGGCTGATCTTCATACTACCTCTCTTTCAATTAAAAAGATGATGGAGAAAAAGGAAGATGAAAAGTCTGGGTTTGAACAATTGCCTGAAAACATGCCTAGAAATCCTTTTACGTTCGATCAAATTAAAATGCTTTGGCGTCGATTTGCTTTTGAAATGAAGGAACGTGGATTGGAAACCTTCTACAATGCAATGATTAAGCGTGAACCAATTCAAAAGGAAGAAACGCACTTTGTTATGGATGTTGACAACCAAACACAAGTCGATATGATTACACCCCACCTATTGGAACTTGTTGGATACTTTAGAAAAGAATTAAAAAACTATTCAATCGACATTAGTTTTAAGCTCAATGACAATCCAGAACACGAAGTGAAATTTCTGACTGGAAAAGATAAATTTGCTGCCATGGCAAGAAAAAATCCGAATTTACATACGTTGAAGAATACGTTTAATTTGGATATTGAGTTTTAGGAATCATTATTTAACCTAGATTTCTTCATTCAAAAATTATATGTTAAGTGGGCAATTATATTTCTTCCTTGTCTATTAATTTTCATTACATCCAAATGTTCATAATATACAGCATCTAGAATGTTTTCAATACTTAAACTGCAATTTAAATTAGTTTTTCCAAGTTTAAATTTTCGTGCCGCACGTATGTTAAACACATAAAAAGATGGAGTGAATTTTTCACCATATTTTTCAGTTGAAACATGTTTTTGTTGAGCTCCAATGATTGATTCCAATTTTATATTTGTTTCCTTTAAATCATAACTTATTGCATTCACACTTTTAAACGGTGGGATGAAAGGTAATGCATCTTCATCATTATCTTTAGCATAAGAAACGGAGTTCATGCTTTGAATAGATAATTTCGAAATTGGTTTCCATGCTAAAGTAAATTCAGCACCATATAGAATTGCAGATGATAAATTAACATACTTCTTTACCCCCTTACCACCTATTGTCATCACACTATAATCTGCTAATACTCTTCCTGCTATGTAATCTTTGAAGAAATATGAATATATTTGACCATTCAGATTCCATTTAGAAGTTTTATATTTCATTCCCAAATTGCCATTCCAAGAGGATTCTGGCTTCAACATAGGATTACCCAAATAATCGTGTCCATCAACTCTGTTATAAAGATAAAAACCATACATTTCTTGTAAAGTAGGATTTCTTAAGGCTTTCGAAATTCCAAAATATAACATTGTTTTCTTTCCAAGTTTTTCTTCAAATTGGATAAAAATATTATACAGTAAATTCGTCTTTGTAGGATTACCACTATAAAAACTTGTCAGTGTTTGTCTTCCTAATAAAGTTGTAATTTCTGATTTTACAAATTCGAATCTACCTCCTATCGATAAATTAATATTTGAACCAAAATAGAGTTTATCCGAAACACTTAGACCGATTACACTTCTTCTTGCATCAGGAATTGTCAGCATAAACATTTCTTTACCAATTGGTGGATACATTGTCATTTCGGCATGTAAATCATTTTGAAACCCTGTTATTTTAAACTGAATAAATTGTTTGTGTGATACTCTTAATTTTCCTCCCGAATAAAACCCAACTGTTCTTGAAGTGCCTGGCATATCCATATGCATTGGAACTGTTTCTGGAGGACGCTTTGTATCATCCATTGCGTGGTCAATAAAATTTAAATATACTTTACTCTCCATTTTATAAATTCTATTACTATCTTTTTTGTATTCGTGTCCTATTGATATTATTTTTGCATTTGCAAATGAGACATCCATCGTCAAGGCAGGATATCCAATATCTTTCCCATTATCTTGCAAGTAATCAACATGTATAATATTAAAGCTATCTAAAAGAGCAGTAAAACTTCCTCCAACATTATATTTTTCGTATTGAGAAAATAAAATTTGTTCACGATTACCTGCATAATAATTATTCGCTTTTCGAAAAATTCCATTTACACTCAAAGCCCATTTTTTTCGACTATATTGCAAAGAACCAAGCGATTGTATTGCTAAAGCATTCGTTTCAAATCCTGCACCAATTCTCCCGCTGAATAGTTTTTCTGCATTAGGAATCGCTTTTAGTAATTTAAAATTCAATCCACCACCAACTTGAGTTGTACTTTGCTCTTCGGTTGGACCTAAGTTCAGTTGAATACTATTTAAATTATTTGGTTCAACATATGAACTAATTGGATCCATTCTATCCGTGCAAGCACCAAAAATATGCATACCATCAAGTGTTGAGCTTAACTGTCCAGAATTGAGTCCTCTTATTGTTGGTTCTTGTGCATAATTTCCCCTCTTAATAAGCGTTACTCCTGAAATCTCAGAAAGCACTTTATCTGTTTGTTGCTGTAAATCAGGTGTTTTTATTTCATTAAATTTCACACCAATAATTCTCACCTCTTGAATAAGAATTTCTTTTTTTTGTGAGGTTGAATCTTCTTGTGCGAAAGAAAATCCAGAAAATAAAAATGATATTACAATTAATATATTTTGATTATCCACTTTTGAGTTTTTAACTGAATTAAAAAGTAAGTTGTCAAAATAATAGAGACAACTTACTTTTTATTAAATAAAAAGATATTGATTTCTATCAGAATAAAATATCTAAATATGTATCTGTATTAATAACAACACCAGCTTTTGAAAGCTCAAGATGCAATCTCCAATCACCTGTCATTGTAAGATTTACAGTCCCTTTGTAATGTCCGTTCCCTACTAAAACAGGACTAATATTGTTTGGAGAACCATGCGCCATAGAAACCATTTCAGGTGTTAGAACAGCCGTGAAATCATTATCCGCAGGAAAACTCATCATTGAAGTTTTTTTATTGATCATTATTTCCAATTCATTCATCCCAACATTCCATGTAGATGGTGGAACTAATGTTATGATATATATTTCACCATCAGTTCCTGTAAAAGATCTAACTACTTGTGTTGGTGACTCAAGAACAGTAATCCCAAACGAAACAGAACTACCATTCACATTTACACCTAAAGTCCACACACCTGATAATGATGACATTGTATAAATAACAACACCTTCATATTTCTCTATATCAGAATTATAAATAGGGTTTTCTACTGGTGAAGCATGTTGCATCATTCCCATATCCATAAGAGGTTCAAAAACTACTGTTGCATTCGTAATCGCAATTCCACTCAAATCTTTTACTGTAATAAAAGTTTTATTGTATCCAGTTTTAATTTCGGATGTTAGCGAATAAAGTGTTACAATTTCATTATTTGCAGTTGTATCTGTCCCTAACGTTGTATAATTAACAATTACTGGAACAACAGGAACTGTTGGATTTGGATTTAATTCTTCTTTTTTACAAGAAACTAAACTAATTGAAGCAATAAACATTGCTAAAAAAATATTTTTCATTTTAATTTTTTTTTATATAATACTTAATCCATGACAATAAAATATATTGCATAGAACTACATTCGTAAATCATTATAATTAATGACGAAATAATTATTTCGAAAACCAATAAATTAAGTAAAACTGGCAGGAGGATGAAAAACAGCAAGTTTTTTTGCTTTAAGAAGGTTTTTTATATAAATGAATCCTTCTTTTTTAACAATTTCAAATTCTAATTCTTTAGCAGTTATAACAGGTGAATCACTTTGACAAAAAAGAATTATATCTGATATTTCAAATGTAACTTTTGATTTTTTCTCTTCGTCTTTTTTAAGTTGTTTTGAAAGATGACACTTCCCGTTACATTTCATTTTAGGTTTTTCCTTATTAATACAAAATGTCTCTGTAATGAAATCTGTGTTCACCAAATAATCTATCACAATTACAATCTGACTACCTGCATGAATCAACATGGTAATTAAAAGCATCAATGATATAAACTTTCTTAACATTAAGCCAAAAGTAATCAGAATAAGACTAAATTTTCATGATTGATGTCATATTTACAATAAATATAATATTCAACAATTTAAAAATTTTAATTACGAAATTCCCGAATTCAACAATTAAAATGTGTCTTATGTTAAAGCCTAACATACCAAATGACATTTTAATTAATTTAAAACTTCACCCTCAATTGCACCGTAATATCTGATTTTTTCGAACCACTAATTTCTTCGGCACCTGAACCAATGGAAGAACGGTTGTTGTAAATAAATACGCCATATCGTACCCATAAATCACAATGACGCAAGAAGGAATAACGAATCATTGCGTAAGCTCTACTTCCTTGATAATAATAAGAAGGAACAGCAAATACATACAGCGCATTATTTTCGTAGGAGTAAATTCGCGTATCATAACTATCCGTATCGAACAAAACATATCTCAAAGAAAGATCAAACGGTAAATTTTTCGGTTTGAATAAGACATCTTGACTGATAATCAAGCCTTTTTCTGGTGTATTACTTTTTCGGTTGATGGTAACGTATTCAATTCTACTTTTAATAGTGAAAAATTCACTCACTGCGTAGGAGACATTTAAACGATAATTGCGCTGGACAACATCTTCAATTTGTGTAACAGTTCCATCTGAATCACGACTATTTTTTTGTCTCAATTGTTCGCGAAAACGTCCATATATTTCCAATTGCTTATTCGGTTTATAAGCTGGTTGAATCATGAATTCATGCCCTGTTGAAGGGGAATCAACTTGGTATTTCATCCAAGGAAATTTGAATAAATCAACATAACAATTAACAGTCCAAGCTGAAGACAATTTCATTTTTAGTCCAGCATAAATACCACTTTCATTCTGCGTATTACTTCCTTCAGAGAAACCTGTATTATACAATGTTTGATATCCTCGTTGGTAATTTCGGTATAGAATACTAAATGATGCTCTGGAATCTAATGAAAATAAAACACCGTGCAAATTTGCCCAAGAACCGTTGTAAGAAGAACGTGATGTTTCTCCGAAGAAATTAAAGTTCTTGACAACCCAGCTATAGTCTGCACTTAAAGCAAACATGTTTTTGCCTCTAAAATCAAATTGATTATATGGTTGAATTTCTTTGCTATAATCTTTATCATACCCTTGGAAAATTCCTGCAATTCCAAATTGGAAGTTTCTGTTTCTATAGCGTAAATTTGATCCAAGAATTTTTTCTGTCAATGCATTTTTCTTTGCGATTTCTGAATTCGTTCTATGTAATCCAGTTAAATTAATGCTTGTGACGAATTCCAAATCATCAAATAACGAATCAGAGAGCAATGAAGCATCTACTTTTTTCACAGAAGCAAAAGAGGTTAACGAAAAAGCCTTGTATCCAATGTCAATTGCAGCACCACGCATAAATCGTGTCTCATCGACAGAAGTATATGGCTTCAAAGGATTTGCCGTTTTTTTAATATTGGTTACATCAGCAGTTTTACCAAAAGCATATCCAGACCATAAATTCAACCCTTGACCAATTTGAATTTGATAATCACCAAGCGCAACTGCTTTGATATATTTCCCTCCTTTAAAAAAGGCATGAACTGAATAAAAATCAAACCCATTTTTCTGAATCCCTTTAAAAAATTGTTCGCCAGCATCTTTATCTCCAGTAATTCCGACACTTATATTTGTTCGATAACTATATCTCAAACGGGTATAATAATGATCTGAATTTCCATAATAATAGGAGTTACTCGTTTGTTGCACTGAATCTGGAACTGAGGAATAACCATGTTTCGGTTCAGGTGTTGTTTGATATCTTAAGAACGCTTCATAATTACCTTGTGTTAGTGCTTCTTTCCAAGAAACATGAAGGTTATCCAATTTATCATCTACACGAATAAAGGGCAAAACCAATTGTATTGTTTGTAAATCCCAATATTCTAAACTTTGCAGCTCGTAAACAGTAATTAGCTTACCGAATAACTTTATGTGCAAGAGTAAATCATTGATTTGCACAGCAGATAATAAATTCAACTCTTCTAATTCCTCTGCTGTTGCTCCATTTAAATTTAGTGGATGTTCAAAATAATAATTCAACTGTTCAACAACGTTTGTCAAATCAATCTGTTCTGTTTCTAATTGCTCTGCAATGAATTCGATACGTTGCTGTATAACTTCGCTCTTCTCTTGAGAAAACCCTTGAATACTTATAAAAAAGCAACTTAATATGAATATATGTCGAAAATAGATCAAAATTTATTTCCCTTGGTACGTCAATGAAAAATGGGGCGACCAACCTAATTGTTGATGATATGCGCTTCCAAAATCTAATTGAACAACTTTAAATTTATACCCAAATCCAAAAGTTACTTCAACTGGTTGAGTTGCAAATCCAGCTCTAAAAAAGAAGTTTTTAACTACTTGGTAATCCAACCCTGCTTTAAGACGCAATTTATAATCCACATTTTTTTCCACTTCAGCTGCAACTATAACTTTTTTAGAGAACGAATAACTTGTTCCTAAGCGCATCAACGTTGTGAATCGATCGTCTTCATAAGCGGAAAGCTTTGCCCTTCCAAGATTAAAAACACTCACACCTATTTTCCAATTTTCTGTCAATTTTGCTAAAATTCCAAATTCTGCTGTTAGGATATTTTTAGAACCATAATTTTCTGACAACCTAATTCCTTGGTAATTTAATTGTACACCAGCAGAAAATTTCTCACTCAATTTCAAACTATAACCAGCGCCGATTCGAAAGGTTCTATACAAATTATAACCATATGACTGAGCTCCAAAAGATAACACACCTGTTTTTAGCGGTTGCACATAAACCAAACCTTGTGATTGTAATTCCTTCAATAAGAATCTGTTTTCATAACATGCTCCAATTGATACTTTTTCCACTTCAGCTAAAGCTCCTGGATTATGGTGATACGACCAAGGGTCAGACATAGCAACTGTTGCATTGGCCATAGAATTTGATCTACCTCCCATTGGAAGCCATCCTTGAGAGAAACTTACAAATGGAAATAGTAAAAGTAGACCGATAATATATTTTATCATGAGCTAAAAATAATCAATTGAATTTATCTTTTCAATAATCTTTTCAATTTAGGCAATAGTTTCGTGTTTAAGTAATTTACTCTATCAATAAAAAACCATGATTTACCATTGTCACGTGAGATTGCAACTAATTTATGTTTATCATCCAATTCTTCATTCGTTGCTTTATGGTAAACATCCAAATCATATTCCACGTGAATCTCATTGTTTTCTTTTACTGTTTGACGAATTATTGGGTTATCAAGGTATAAACTGTCCAAATTGCAATCAAAGGCTCGTTGAAATGCACTATCTCCTTGCGATTTATAAGCAATTACCAGATCTGGGTAGGAAAATGCGACATAATTGACGAGTCGGCATTCATTTCTTGAGAACAGATATGCGGACAAAGATTCATTCAGTTTTTTCTCTTGATCACCAGACAAAGTGCAGGAAGCAAGAACTAAAAGTAGGATGAGTAAAGAATAATATTTTTTCATGCTGAAGGATTTGGGATTCGTGATTCGTGATTCGTAATTCGTAATTCGTAATTCAATTTGAAACACATAGGCACATAGGACACATAGGCTTTACCATATTTGTAATTCGTAGCTTGTAATTTATAACTCATAACTCGCAACTCCTTGTGTATTCCGTTTCACTTGATAAAATAAATGGCTCTTGTAATTCTAACATGTCTTTTATCCGAAGCATTTCTGGGTATTGTTCAGCAACAATTTTGTGCTTTATAAATTTGCTTCCCATTTTCTGAATTTCTTCGAAATTGCGATCATCTAGGATCTTATAAAAAGTCTTACCATTAGAAAGCTTTCGATATTGAGGAAAGTCCGTATTTTTATCCATCGTCTAACGAAAATAAGGATGTTTCTCAAATTAAATAGTAGAAATCACTTTAATTTTAGGCGTAAAAATTATTTGACATGACTAAGAAGGAAAAAGCGCAGTATATTATTGATGAATTGGAAAAATTATATCCAGAAACGCCAGTTCCTTTGGATCATACAGATTCGTATACTTTACTGATTTCTGTTTTGTTATCTGCTCAATGTACAGATATTCGTGTGAATCAGATTACCCCTATTTTATTTGCTCGGGCGAACAATCCGTACGACATGGTGAAACTTTCTGTCGATGAAATTAGATTGATTATTCGACCTTGTGGACTTTCTCCACGTAAATCTCAGGCAATATATGACCTTTCTCAGATTCTGATCGATCGATATGAGGGAATTGTTCCGGACAATATGGAACTATTAGAAGAGTTTCCTGGCGTTGGACACAAAACAGCTTCTGTTGTTATGTCTCAATCATTTGGGGTTCCAGCGTTTCCAGTTGACACGCACATTCACCGGTTACTCACTCGTTGGGGAATTACCTCTGGAAAAAATGTTGTCGTTACTGAAACTGATGCGAAAAAAGCGTTCCCAAGAGAATTATGGAATAAACTGCACCTGCAAATCATCTTTTACGGCCGGGAATATTCGCCCGCTAGAAGTCCAAAATTAGAAATAGATTTTATCACGAGAACGATTGGAACCAAAACTGCTTTGGCAGAATTGAAATAAAAACAACTATTTATTTTCTTGCTATTTCTATCCATTCCATTGAACGTAAAAAACTTACGTTCTCACACATTTTATTTGCATTAAATGTTGATTACTTTTTAATCTTTTGTTGATTACTTTTTAATCTTTAAGTGATTTTAAACTGTATTTTTGTATAATAATTGAAAACAATTAAGACAGTATTATCACTGTTTGAGCTTTTACATAGTTACGATATGCAGTCCAATAAAATTTAACTAACACGTTGAATAATGGCTGATTTACGCTCAATTGTACACATGGATCTCGATACATTTTTTGTGTCGTGTGAACGCTTATTAGATAGT
>CANNKP010000091.1 GCA_947505255.1 Flavobacteriales bacterium | reverse complement strand
ACTCCAGGAATGAGACAACAAATCCCTCTGATGATCATTTCTATTTTAACTCCTGCTTGACTTGCTTCATATAATTTTTCGATCATTTTTCGATCTGTCAAATTATTCAATTTCAATCGAATTAATGAAGGTAAACCATTTTTAGCATTTTTTATTTCTAAATCAATTAATGCTACTATTTTTCTTCTTGCATTGAATGGAGAAACAAGCAATTGTTTAAATAGCCCACGTTCCATATTGTTTTCAAGCAAACGGAATACTTTTTTTACTTCTCTAGAAATAAGTATATTGGAAGTCAATAGTGATAAATCGCCATATATTTCCGCTGTCTTTTCATTAAAATTTCCGGTACCAACATACGTGATTAATTGCTCTTGGCGGTTACTAATTCGAGCAATTTGCATGAGTTTTGAATGGATTTTTAAATCTTGAAGTCCATAAATAACCCTTGCGCCATTTTCTTTTAGCGTATTGGCCCAATAAATATTATTTTCTTCATCAAATCGCGCTTGTAATTCCAAAATAACGGTAACATTTTTACCATTGTAAATAGCCGCCATTAAGGCATTCATCACTTGTGAATTCCTAGCAACTCGATAAACATTAATTTTTATAGAGACAACTTTTGGATCGATAGCCGCTTCACGCAAAAGGTCCACTACATAATCGAATTTCTGATAAGGAAAATGGAGTAAAACATCTTGATTAAGGATTGTTTTTATCAAACTCCGTTTATTTTCAAGAATTGGGTGAGCTAAGGGTTTTTGTTCTTTATATAGAAATTCCGGATGTTCAAACGAAGGAAACTTACTGAAATCTTTAAAATTATGGTACTTTCCTCCTGGAATTGTATTCACACCAAATTTCAAATTCAATGATTTAAGTAAATAGTCCAATAAATCTTTTGGCATCCTTTCATCATATACAAATCGGACTGGCTTCCCTTTTTTACGTTGTTTTAAACTTTTTTCAATTTTATCAAAGAAGGAAACCGAAATATCATCATCCAAATCTAACTCTGCATCTCGTGTGAATTTGAACGTATAGGCTTCAATTGTATCGTAAGGGAAAATTTGAAAAATATTTTTTAAATTCAATCGGATTATATCGTCGAGTAGAATCACAAATTTATCTGAATCCTCCTTCATTCGATAGAATCTAGGAAATTCAGACGGTATTTGAATTAAAGCAAATTTCACTTTTTGAAAGTCATCTGAAATTATTTTAATTGCCAAATAAATACTTGAATCTTTTAACCTTGGAAAAGGTGTTTTTTTATCTAATATTATTGGGACAATCGAGTGTTTTAATTCTTGATTAAAATAATTTAATAATTCGTGTAATTGTTTTTCGTCACTAATTGTATCATCAACGTGAAAAATATGTTGGGCGGCCAATTCTTTTTTTAGGCCTAAATATGTTTCTTCAAATTTGATTTGTTGTTTTAGAACTGTTTTTCGAATCTCATTATACAATTCATTTGGAGTGCCATTAAAACCATCAATGCGTTTTTTATTTACACCAATCATTCTTCGAATATTTGCCACACGAACACGAAAGAATTCATCCAAATTATTTGAATAAATACCTAAAAAATGCATTCTTTCAATTAATGGGACTTTATCATCCATGGCTTCTTGCAGCACTCTTTCATTAAATGCTAGCCAACTCAGTTCACGATTAATCAATTCCATTCAACAAAGTTCATTATTTTAAAAGATAATATATAAATTCTATGTTAATTATTTATGAATAAAAAAGGGCCGCATCAATCGAGCGGCCCAGTTAAGAACATTTGAAATTCTTATATTTTCATTCCTTTTACAACGCGATCTTTACGTTTTGTTTTTTGAAGTTTTTTCAAAACAACCATTAAGTAGGCATTCCCGCTAGTTGAATTAGCATAATATGTTTCATTTCCATATGTCAATTTACCACCTTTTTCTTGCGTCCAGTCGGCAACTAAATAATATTTTCCAGATGATTGATTTGGTCTCACAGCAAAAGAAATGTTTTTCCCGACACCTACTTCAAAGCGCAACATCAATTCGCCATTTGGCCCAAAGCCATCAAAAACACACTTAGTATTGATTGGAATTATAATTCTGTCGGATTCTTTGTTGGAATTTACAACCAATGAACCATCATCGCCAGTTCCTTGATTTCCTGAAGAAGTACTATTTTCAAAAATGATTGTTGCCGACGTAAAGAATTGTACTTGTCTTAATTTCTTGTCAGTATCTAAACTAAATTCATCTCTAATTTCATTTGTATAAGGTACTTTTACCCCACAACTCACAAGTAAAATTCCAACTGTAAATAAAAGTGCGTATTTCATGTTTTCTAATTTTTGACAAATATAGCCAAAGCCAAACAAAAACTATGCCTAATAGAAGTTAAAAAGGTATAACGAATTCGTCAAAATAAGCTTTAACTTTACTTTTTATTAAAATAATGCAATGAAAATCAAAGTCGACGTATTTACATTTAATCAATTTCAAGAAAACACCTATATTCTAAGTGACGAGGAGAAAAACTGTGTCATCATTGATCCAGGGTGTTACGAGAGAAATGAGCAACAGCAATTGATCCAATTTATTGCAGATAATAAACTGACGCCATTAGCTTTGTTGAATACGCATGCACACATTGACCATATTCTGGGAAACGCTTTTGTTCTGCGCAACTTTGAAATTGACCATTATTTACACATTGACGATTTAACAACATTGCGTGCCGTTGAAAGTTATGCCCATGTTTATGGTTTTCAAGGTTATGAAATATCGCCTGAACCGAGTCATATAATTCAAGGAGGAGAAACTTTACAATTCGGAGATATACAATTAAATGTCTTTTTTACACCAGGTCATGCGCCAGGTCATGTTGTTTTTTATAATGCTGAAAATAAATTTGTAATTAATGGTGATGTATTGTTCAACGGAAGCTTTGGACGTGTTGATTTACCTGGAGGTGATATAGAAATATTAAAAAAATCGATTCATGAAATCATGTTTCAGTTACCAGAAGATACGGTTGTGTTTTGTGGACATGGCCCTTCAACAACAATAGGAAAAGAAAAGCGTTCTAATTACATTTTAAATTTCTAATTCTTTCATGCGAATAGGTATCAACACTCGTTTTTTGCTTTCTACTAAAATGGAGGGTTTTGGTTGGTACACATTTGAAATAGCTAAACGGTTGGTGCTAAATCATCCAGAACATGAATTTGTATTCTTCTTCGATAGAGCGTATGATGAGAAATATATCTTTGCGAAAAACGTAACTCCTATTGTTCTTTCACCTCCTGCAAGGCATCCTTTACTTTTCATTTATTGGTTTGAATTTGCATTGAAAAAAGCACTGAAAAAACAAAAAATCGATGTGTTTTTCTCACCAGATGGTTATTTGTCGTTGCGATCAAACGTCCCTCAAATAGGTGTAATACACGATATCAATTTCGAACATTTTCCAAAAGATATTCCTTTCACACCGCGCATTTATTTGCGACACTATTTCCCGAAATTTGCTCAAAAAGCCACCAAAATTATAACTGTTTCAGAAGCCAGTAAAATTGATATTGCAACAACTTATAAAATTGATGCTGATAAAATTCGAGTAGCCTGGAATGGTGCATCGGAATATTTCAAGCCAATTGATGATGAAACAAAGCATGCAATTAGAAATTTCTACAGCAATGGTAAACCTTATTTTCTATTTGTTGGTGCAATTCACCCTAGAAAAAACGTTAAACGATTAATTGAAGCATTTATACAATTCAAAAAAGCCTCACAATCAGATATTCAATTGGTGATTGTTGGTGAATCGCTTTGGAAAAACAACTCATTGAATATTTCCATTTCAGATGAAATATCATCTCAAATCCACTTCACCGGACATCTACCAATAGAAGAATTGGCAAAGGTTATGGGTTCAGCATTCGCATTGACTTATGTCCCTTATTTTGAAGGATTTGGAATCCCACTTTTGGAAGCGATGCAATGTGGTGTGCCAATAATATCTGGAAATAAAACTTCTCTTCCTGAAGTTGCAGGTGATGCAGCTTTATATTGCGATCCTTTTAATATTGAAGATATTGCAGAAAAAATGAACGAAATCTCAACTTCAGATAGTTTACGTGAAAAGCTAAAAAAGAACGGATTAGAGCGAAGTAAACTGTTCAGCTGGGATAAAGCTGCAGAAATCGTATGGGAAGAAATTTCAACTATTACGTCAAATAATTAACCGTAATAAGGAGAAATCATCAAATAAACGATAACACCAGAAACCGCAACGAACATCCAAATAGGAAAAGCAATTCTAGTAAATTTCTTATGCTTTACAAAATTTCCTTGCCACGCAAATAAATAGGTAAATAGCACCAAAGGAATTACTGCGATACTCAATAAAATATGAGAAATTAGAAGAACATAATAAAAATAAGCCATCGCTCCAATCTTACCTTTTTCAAGTATATCTAACTTATGATTATGATTTGAATCTCCATACATCGTTGAATCAGATGTCATATGGTAAGCCACGTAAAGCGCTAAGAACAATAACGAAAGTAATAAAGCAAAACGAATCAACCCTCTATGTAATTCGCGTTTATCATTTTTAATTGCCATCAATGCCCCAATTAAAACAATGGCCGTTATTCCATTAATTGTGGCATAAATTGATGGTAAAATTGAAAAATCAAATCCCTCAATTTTAACTTTAAACAGTATAGCAACCACAACTGGAATTACTATTGACAATGCAATAATTAATCTTTTTGCATTTTTCGCTTTATTTTGATCCAATAACATCATACTCATATTTTAATAGTTTTCGTAAATCCTTTTCTAATTGTACAACTTGCGCTGGATTGGCAACATTGTAAACACCTCTAACATATCCTTCTTTATCTACTAATGTGAATGCTTCTGAATGAGCAAATCCATCTTCTGCCAAGTCTTCTTGTCCTGCATAAATTCTAAAATCTTCAATGCCCAACCTATGCGTTTCCTTTTCATCGCCTGTTAGAAAAACCCAATTTGGGGTATTAATTCCATAATGTTTTTTATATTTTTTTAAAACAGAAGGTTGATCATAATTTGGATTAATGCTGAAAGATATAAATTGTACATGCTCTTTAAGATCTTGAGTTGCATCATTTATTTTTTTCATATTCTTGGTCATTCTCGGACAAATAGAAGAGCAGGTTGTAAAGAAAAAATCAGCGACCCAAATTTTACCTTTCATATCAGTTGACTTCACAATAGCAGAGTCTTCATTTCGAAAATAGAAAAAGGGAATTTTTGGAAAAATTGTATCAACTACTTCTTTTCCATCCACTAACGTATATTCCAAATCAAAATTTCCAATAATTGGCAATACGCGTTGCTTTTTTTCTTCTGAGACACAAGAAAATAATAAGATAAACCCGATGAAAAAAGCAATTGACTTCATTGTTTGTAAAACAATTAATGTTGTTTTATGTTCTTAGCTGCTGCTTTATCATATTGTTTTTGCAACAAGGCAATGTGTTCTTTCATTCGTCGAATCATTCCTTCAGTTTTGCCAGACAATACCATTCTTAAATGATTCTGTTTATCAAGTAATAATATTAGCTCTTGAAATGCTTCACCTCCATAAAACTCATTACCTTTTTGCAAAAGAGATTTATTATTACTTTTTATATCATAAATATCTCGGACATTTCCTTTAGCAATCATCCAAATATCAGGATCATAACCTTCCACATTGTCTTTCATGAATTGAGAAAGAATTGACAGATCATTTAACGGTTTTCCTTTTCCATCAGTGGCAAAAGAAATAATCCGAACACGCTTCATGATTTTCTTATTGTTCTTTCTTATATATTGATAAATTGCTTGATCCAATTGCCAAAATGCAACAGCGCAGCTATCAGGACATCTTTCTTGAATGGTAGATATTAAAACAATGTCACCTTTAAAATCTTCTGAAGAAAACTTTTTGCCTCTTGCATCAGTAAACTTATAGTTTATTGCAGGACCAAAATCATCTAGGGTTTTGAACTTATGCTCACACCCTTTAGTTGAAATGAATATCAATAAAGAGGCCGGTCCGAATAAAAGTAAAAATGCAAATATTACTTTTCGTCGACCGGCCCAATTTTTACTAGCCATATTTGCTATTTTTTAAACCACGTTTAGCGTCCATACTGAATTTATAGCGAGCGCCTCAACAATTAGGATATAAATCAGATATAAAATAAAAATGAAATAAGGAATTAGAATCATATATTTCAATGATTTTTTTTCATCTCCTAAATGCATAAAAATCACAACAATATAAGCAGCTTTAATTAATGTAAGTCCAATAAAAAACCATTTAATTGCTTGCCAATAGTCAGAAGATTGTTTTATTTGAGAACCTAAAACTACTTCTAAAGCAGTTATTGCTGTAAGTAAAGCTGTTACTTTCCAAATTTTTGTTCTAATAGCCTTTCCGTGCTCCTCACTATGATGAATATCTAAAGAATATTCTATAATATCGTCTCTTTCCATGATCGATAATTTTTAACTTATTTATACTAAATAGAAGAATGTAAATACAAAAACCCATACTAAATCGACAAAGTGCCAATATAGCCCAGTTTTCTCAATCATTTCATAATGACCTCTTTTATGGTAAGTTCCTGAAATAACTCCCATAAGAATAATGATATTAATAATTACTCCAGAGAATACGTGGAAACCGTGGAATCCTGTAATAAAGAAAAAGAATTGTCCGTATTGTTGAGGGCCATATTCATTTTGCTGCAAGTCAGCACCATAAACTAAACGATTAGGAGTTCCACTATTAACAGCTTCATAATACATGTCACATGCTTTAGATTCAGGTATCACATCACCTACTTTATGTTTTCCTCCGTCTTTTTTAATAATTAATGTCATTCCATGGTCAGCTTTTTTATTCACTTTTGCTTTAGAACCATCATGCAAAGTAATAATTCCATTTTCTACATTTCCAGCTACAACAGCATGATGAAATTGATGCAAAAGATCGTCAGTAATGACATCGCCTTTTTTGTGGTGTTTACCTGCTTCTAATACTTTGAAGTTTTCGATTTCACCAAAATGACCTTTAACAATTGCTTGAGAACCATCTGTTAATTCTACTTTACCAAATTCAGAACCGTGAATAAAGTGACTCCATTCCCATGCTTGAGAACCAACGAAGAAAAACCCTCCAATAATCGTCGCTAATAACCATTTTGTAACACCTTTTCTATCCATTCTGTGTCCAGCTTCTACAGCTAAAACCATCGTTACAGATGATACAATAAGAATAAAAGTCATCAATGCTACATACAACAAAGGATATCCATGACCAAGAAATGGCATAGAATTAAATGTTTCTTCACCAATAGGCCACGCATCAAGACAAGCATGTCTCGTAAATCCATACGCAACAAGTAGTCCACTAAATGTCAGAGCATCCGACACTAAGAAAAACCACATCATCATCTTACCATAACTCGTACTAAACGGAGAAATCTTTCCTCCCCAAAGTGTACTTGAGTCAATTTCTTTAGAAGCGTGTCCAGCCATTACAACAATTTTTTATGCAAGTTTAATGAATAAAAAGTAAAAAAAGCAACAAATAAATCCATAATAATCCTAAAAAATGCCAGAAAATTGCACCTACCTTTAGGCGTAGATGGTCTTCAGAGCTAAAACGCCCTGAAAATGAAGCAATTGTCATTTTCGACATGTAAATTAAGGTTACTAAAATATGTAGCAAATGCAGAAAGGTAATTAGGTATAAATATGTTGTACCTGTATCTGCGGTTTCCATTGCTTTAATTTGAAGGTATTTTGAAAGTTTTTTTCCTTTGTATAGCAAATCTCTATGCTCATATTGCAATTCTTTTCCTTTGAAATAGATATGGAAATCTTCACCTATTTTACCTTTTGCAAAGAAATCTCCTCTTCCTTCTTTTACATTTATTGCAAGCGACTGCAATCTTAATTGATCAACATACTGTATTTCTTGACCATCAGATTTACATAATTTACCATTTATTAAAGCAAGAGGTTGATTTTCATAATACAAAATAAAGTTTGAACCATAATTAGAAACCTGCATTGATTTATTTCTCGTTACTTTCAAAAACTGACTCATGAAATCTTGATACGATTTCATTTCTGTATCTGTTAGATCTTTCCCTTTTACGAGAAAACGATTTCCGTCTACTTCAATAAAATCACCTTTATACTTCACTTCATAATAATCTCCATATTTACCATCAGTGATGATAATATGGTTATTGACAGCATGAATTCCGTTTTTCGTAAGTTGTTTGTATCCTTGAAATTGAAAATAAACGAATCCTATACCAGTTAATAAAGTAAGAGAAACAAATAACTTCAACATTCTTTGATTTCCTTTTTTAACAAAGCGAATTGCTAATTCTAAAAAAACACTGCTTAAAATTATTATAGCTGTACTAATAAAAAATGCTTTCGGTAATGGGTATTTCATCCAAAACGTATCTCCCATTGAAACAATATAGGCAGACGTAAACCCACCGAACATCATAACGATACTAAACATCCCTACGTAAACAAGGTTCTTTTTTGTTTTTTCACGAATTTCTGGACTCAACTCTTGGCTAAAATCTCTTTTCATAATACATTTATTTTGGAATTATCCCTTCAACTTTATCAAAGACATATAAAAATTGAATAATCGGTAAATAGATAAACGAGGCAAACATTAACTTTCTTGCATCTTTTGTGTCACATGTTATAAAAAGTTTGTAGGAATACAAAAAGAAGATTCCACTAGCAATTGTTCCGATAATTAGTGTTGCAGTTCCTGCCCAACCTAATAACCAAGGAAGTAAACTAAACGGAATCAAGGCAAGTGAATACAACATTATTTGAGAAGCAGATTCTTTTGACCTGCCCTTACTTGATGGAAGCAATGAAAATCCTCCTGCTTTATAATCATCATAAAGCACCCAAGCAATGGCCCAAAAATGAGGGAATTGCCACATGAATTGTACGAAAAACAAAACTCCTGGTAATAATCCAAACTCATTTGTAGCTGCCACAGCGCCAAGCATTGGTGGAATAGCTCCAGGAACAGCTCCAACCAATACTGCCCAAGGTGTAATCCTTTTTAATGGTGTATAAATAAATACGTACGAGGCATATGCAAAAAGGCCTAAAAGAGCCGAGTTCAAATTAATCAAATACAATAAATAGGTTCCAACAATTAAACAAAAGATTACTATAGAATATGCTTCTGTTAAAGACATTAAACCAACTGGAATTGGTCTTTTTTCAGTTCGTTTCATCAATTTATCAAGATCTCTTTCCCAGATTTGATTGGAGCCATTTGATGCTGCAGTAACTAATGTCCCGCCAATTAGAAGATAACAAATATGAAGGCCATTTGATCCATCAGCAAAAAGATATCCTGATAATGCTGATAACACAACTAAAGAAGCCAATCTAAACTTCGTAAATACAATATAAATTTGTATTTTCTTACCGATTGACATATTGTTGACTTGTACCTCCATAGACTGAATTGCGGCACAAATGTAATGATTAATATACGGTTGAATAAGATTAATTTAATATTCCTTAAAAGATTAATGTTTCAAAAGTTCTCTTTGGAAGGATTGTGTTATTTCTCAATAAATTATGCATAAAAAAAGGAACTTCGGTTCCTTTTTTTATTTCAATAAGCAATTTATATAATAAGCATTGCGTCACCGTAAGAATAAAATTTGTATTTATTCTCAACAGCTTGTTTGTATGCTTCGATCATCAAGTCATGTCCACAAAAAGCAGAAATCATCATCAATAAAGTAGAAAGAGGTGTATGGAAATTAGTCACCATACAATTCGCAATACTAAAATCATACGGAGGGAAAATAAATTTATTCGTCCAACCGTCGTATGGTTTCAATAAACCATCTGTAGAAACAGAAGATTCAATTGAGCGCATTGCAGTTGTACCAATAGCACAAATACGTTTTTTCTTCAATTT
>CANNKP010000090.1 GCA_947505255.1 Flavobacteriales bacterium | reverse complement strand
CTTCTACACAAGTTGATGGTATAAGTAACTCAATAAGCCGTTTTACGCGCAAAGAATTACAAGAGAAACCTTGGCATATCGAAGGTAAAACAAACAGCGAATGGATTTTGTTAGATTATATTAATGTTGTTGCACATGTTTTTTACAAAGATGCACGACCTTTCTATGATTTAGAAGATTTATGGTCAGACGCAAAACGAACAGACATACCAAATTTCAAATAAAAACGTACAATGTCAGAAGGAGAAAATAAAAAAAAGAGCCCATTTTCAATTTATTGGATTTATGCGGTGATTGGTGTTGCAATTATTGGATTTCAACTTTTCATGAGTTCAGCTGGGCATATTCCAGTAAAATATAAATCGACATTTTTTGATTTAGCGGAAAAAGGATATATCCAAGATGCTAAAATTATTAATAAAGTAAGATTAGATTTTACGATTACCAAAGAAGGAAAAAAATACCTTGTTAATTCAAAAGACGCACAATTTAAATCAATCAAGCAAGCATTAACAAAAGGAAACACTATTAAAAAAGGTGATCCTGTTTTTGAATTAAACATTGTCAGTGCAGAAAATATTGAATTAGAAGTAAATGATTTAAACAAAGAAATTAAAGAGAAGAATATCGCGCTTAAAGCAGAAAATAAAGCGCCTATTCCTACCATTGAACTAATTGATGAAGAGGAAGTGAATTATTTAGGCAATATTTTGAGTTTCATTTTACCTATTTTAATCCTTGTTGTTATCTGGATGTTCGTTATGCGAAGAATGTCTGGAGGCGGCGGAGGCGGTGGCGGCGGTCAAATTTTCAACATTGGAAAATCTAAAGCGCAAGTTTACGACAAAGGAAAAACAACTAACGTTACATTCAAAGACGTTGCAGGTTTGCAAGAAGCCAAAGTTGAAATCGTTGAAATTGTTGAATTTTTAAAGAATTCTAAGAAATATACTGAATTAGGAGCAAAAATTCCAAAAGGTGCTTTATTGGTCGGTCCTCCAGGAACAGGAAAAACACTTTTAGCGAAAGCCGTAGCTGGTGAAGCAAAAGTTCCATTCTTCTCCTTATCAGGTTCTGATTTCGTTGAAATGTTTGTTGGTGTAGGTGCTTCTCGTGTCAGAGACTTATTCAAACAAGCAAAAGAAAAAGCGCCATCAATCATTTTCATTGATGAAATCGATGCAATTGGTCGAGCAAGAGGAAAAAACAACGGATTTGGGTCAAATGACGAGCGTGAAAACACGTTAAATCAGTTACTGACGGAAATGGATGGTTTTGGAACCAATTCAGGTGTTATCATACTTGCAGCAACAAACAGAGCAGATGTTTTAGATAGTGCTTTGATGCGTGCGGGTCGTTTTGACCGTCAGATTTATGTTGACATGCCAGATATCAATGAACGTAAAGAGATTTTTCAAGTTCACTTGAAACCAATAAAATTGGAGCCTGGAATAGACGTTGATTTCTTATCGAAACAAACTCCTGGTTTTTCTGGAGCTGACATCGCGAACTTATGTAATGAAGCAGCATTAATTGCAGCTCGAAAAGACAAGAAATTCGTGCAAAAACAAGATTTCTTAGATGCTGTAGATCGAATTGTTGGCGGAATTGAGAAAAAGAATAAGATTATTACTCCAGATGAGAAAAAAGCTATTGCTTATCACGAAGCTGGTCACGCAACAATTTCTTGGTTGTTAGAGCACGCGCATCCTTTAGTGAAAGTAACAATCGTTCCAAGAGGACATTCTTTAGGAGCAGCTTGGTATTTACCAGAGGAAAGAAGTATTACTACAACAGAACAAATTTTAGATGAAATGTGTTCTGCTCTAGGCGGACGTGCATCAGAAAAAATTACGTTTGGAAAGATAAGTACTGGTGCTTTAAGTGACTTGGAAAAGGTTACAAAACAAGCATATGCGATGGTATCAATTTATGGATTGAACGATAGAATTGGAAACATTTCGTTCTACGATTCCCAAGGTAGGGATTCATTTACAAAACCTTATTCGGACGAGACTGCAAGAGTCATTGATGAAGAAGTAAGTAAAATGATTGAATTTCAATACCAAAGAGCACTTACAATTCTTGAAGAAAACAAAGATAAATTAGCGCAATTGGCTGATAAATTATTGGCAACTGAAGTTATCTTTAAAGAAGATTTAATAGAGATTTTTGGAAAACGAGTTTGGGATAAGGAAGAGGAAGAAATTGTCAAAGTCATATCTGATGATTTATCTTCTGAAGAAATTTCTGAAATACCAACTGAAATACCAACTGAAATTGCAACAGAAGAAGCAGAAGCTACTCCTTCAACTGACACAAAAACAGAAGATTTACCTGAGTAATTTTATTCAAAAAACAACTAGAATCCCGCTTTGCACTATGTAAAAGCGGGATTTTTATTTTTTAAGTTTCTATAATCCTATTTTAAACTTATAAATAATCTTAAATTTGCCACATGAATAATCTTATTCAACGTTCTATAACTGGTGCCTTATTTGCCTTCGTTGTATTAGGCTCTATTATTTGGGATCCTTATGCACAGGCGATTGTCTTTTCAATTTTCATGGTTTTAGGGCTATTAGAATTCTATAATTTATTTTCAAAACACACTTTCGTTCAAGTAAGTAAAGAAATTGGAATTTTTATTGGTCTATTTATTTTCTCGCTATTAGTTGGCGTGAGTTTAGAGTGGCTTCCACAAATTTCAATTCTATTTATTTTTCCATTATTTTTTACGCTAATATTAGCAGAAATGTGGAGAAAGAAAGAACATCCTCTCATCAATATTTCTGTTTTAGTTTTTGGAATTATTTACGTAGTAATACCGTTCTTCTTAACGATTGATTTGAATCTAAGAAATACAAGTTACTTGCCTAATGTTGTTGGAATGTACTTGCTAATATGGACAAATGACACCTTTGCATATTTCTCGGGAAGATTGTTTGGTAAAACCAAGTTATTTGAGCGAATTTCTCCTAAAAAAACATGGGAAGGAACTGTAGGTGGAATAATATTCACGCTGATTCTAGGTTATATTATTGGGGCCTACATCAATGAAGGAGACGAAATGTTTTGGATGATTTCAGCTCTAATCATCGCTCCTTGTGCGATATTTGGTGATTTATTAGAATCCTTGTTTAAAAGAAGTTTGAACATTAAAGATTCTGGGAAAATTCTACCAGGACACGGAGGTATTTTAGATCGTTTTGACGCAGCATTATTTGCCATTCCATTCTTCTATTGTTGGGCAATGGTTTACGCATATTTTTAAATTAAGTATATGACATTACACAGAGAAGGTTATTTAATAATGGCAGTTGGTTTGTTAATTTTAACAACCATCCAAATAGGAAATTACTACTTGTTCGCTTTTACAGGTTGGTTATGGCTTTTCCTTCTTTTGTCTTTAGGAGCATTAGTTATGGCCTATTTGATCATTCAATTCTTTAGAATTCCGGCAAGAACGTGCGTTTTTACTGATAATGATATCATTTGTCCTGCTGACGGAAAAGTAGTCGTAATAGAGGAAGTTTTAGAAACAGAATATTTTAATGACAAGCGCATTCAGATTTCAATTTTCATGTCACCAATGAATGTTCATGCCAATTACAATCCTATTTCAGGAATTGTAAAATATGTAAAGTATCATGCTGGATTATTCCTTGTTGCTTGGCATCCAAAAAGCAGTACAGAGAATGAACGCACAACAATGGTAATAGAACATTCTTCTGGTAAAGAAGTTCTTTTTAGACAAGTAGCTGGTGCAGTAGCAAGACGAATCTGTTATTATATTCAACCTGAACAAAAAGCAATTACAGGTGAAGAATTCGGTTTCATTAAATTTGGATCTCGAATTGATGTTTTTTTACCGCTCGATTGTCAAATAAATGTTAAAATTGGCGATAAAGTTCAAGGTAAGCTTTCAAAACTTGGAATGTTTAAATAAAAAAATGTAAATTCACATAAAAAACACACATAGCTATGAAAAAATTATTTTTTGCACTTGCGTTAATGACATTTGTAGGTTCTGTTGCTACAACAGCTTACGCAGCTTCTAACGGAGTATCTACGGAAATTAAGAAAGACGATAAAAAGAAGAAGAAGAAAAAAGGTGCTTGTTGTTCTGCTGAAAAAGCTGCAACTGGAACTGAAACTAAAGCTTGTTGCACTAAAAAGCAATAATCATCTTTCAAAGATTTATAAAAACCGTTGGTCATTTGACTAACGGTTTTTTTTGTGACTTTTAATTAACAGTTATCTGTACTCCACTGCAGTTGTAATGCTGTGTTATACTAATTTTCGACTATTCAAGTAAATAATAACCTTGAATTATTACATTTTACGTGTTTTTCAAACGCAGCAGTGCAACTGCAGCGTAGCGTGGTTTGAACAATGGAAATTTGAATGTGTTTCGAACCCAACAGTTCAACTTCAGCGCAGCAGTAACCGCAGCGGTAATCTATTTTATCACAATCCCAACCGGGCAATGATCTGAACCTTTCACATCATTCAAAATAAAGGATTCTGAAACTCGCGGTAAAAAAGCATTCGAAACAAGAAAATAATCAATTCTCCATCCCACGTTTTTGTCTCTTGCACCACCTCTATAACTCCACCAAGAATATTTCACTTCGTCACCGTTAAGCGCTCTGAATGTATCCACCAATCCATTATCTGAAAATGTATCCATTCCTGTAATTTCTTCTTGCATATAACCCGCTGACTTGTTGTAATTTTGTTTTGGTCGCGCCAAATCAATTGCTTTGTGTGCCACATTAAAATCGCCGCAAACGATAACAGGTTTTGTTTGCTCCAAGCGTTTCATGTATTTTAAGAAGTCTTCATCCCACGTTTGACGATAAGGAAGTCGCAATAATTCGCTTCCAGAATTTGGAACGTAGACAGTGATTACAAAAAACTCTTCAAATTCAGCGCACGTAACTCTTCCTTCATTATCATGATCTCCAACGCCAATGTAATACGTTACGGCAATCGGATTATGTTTCGTTAGAATCGCTGTTCCTGAATAACCTTTTTTTTCAGCTTCATTCGCATAAACATGGTATTCAGACAATTCAGCAACTGCTTCTTTTACTTGATCTACCGTTGCTTTCGTTTCTTGAAGACAAATTATATCGGCATTTACACGTCGCATATCGGCTACAAAACTTTTTTGCATGATAGCCCTAATTCCGTTGACATTAAAAGAGATGATTTTCATTATTTAATATTTTTACCAAACTTAAGTAAGTTAAAGGAATTCCCAATATCTAACGAGAAATTAATTGTCATAATTTTGGAATAATTACCTTTACAGCATGCAACATTTCGACGAGCTCAATACGGCGCATTTCGACGAGCTCAATACATCGCATTTCGACGAGCAAACAATTCACGATTTAGAATTTACAACCATTCGCGAATGGCTTGTTGAATATGCTATTGGTCCTACAGCAAAAAAGCGACTTGAAGTATTAGTTCCATCGAATCATTTTCCTTCAATTGAAACAGATTTACGAAAAGTAAACGAATTATTATCAATCAGAAACGATGGCGAAACGTTTCCTGCGCTCGATTTTGAAGAATTATCGAGTGAATTGAAAATGTTACCTATAAAAAATTCAGTTCTTTCTTTAGAAGGATACATGAAAATTTCGTAAGCTTCCGAATTGGTGAATACACTTTTATTATTCTTCGATAAACGAGAAAAGGAATATCCTTTATTATCACAGCTTCATGAAAATGCCTATTTCACAAAAGAAATTATTGAACTAATAGACGCCGTTTTTGATAGAAGTGGAAATGTCAAAGATGATGCATCCAAATTGCTTTATGCAATTCGTCAAAACATAAAAACCATTCGGACGCAAATAAATAGGAACTTTGATAAGGAAGTTAGAAGGTTAGCAAAAGAGAATGTATTAGGTGAAACAAAAGAAGCGTTCGTCAATGATCGACGTGTTTTAACTATTTTATCATCACATAAAAGAAAAATCTCAGGATCTGTTGTCGGATCGAGTAAAACAGGCAGTTTAACATTCATCGAGCCGCAAGTTAATATTGCTTTGAGCAATGAATTAGAACTATTGCACGACGATGAACGCAAAGAAATTTATCGCATTCTCCAAGTTTTAACGCGTGAAATAGCCGTTTTTCATCCGTTAATAAAAGCATATCAAACGATATTAACTGAAATCGATTTCGTTAATTCTAAAACCAGATTAGCCATTGAATTAAATTGCGTTTTACCAAAAATTGAATCGGAAACGCAAATAGAACTCATTGACGCCTTCCATCCTATTCTATGGAAAGCGAATAAAATTGCGGGTAAAAAAACACATCCTCAGTTCATCAGTCTGGACAAATTTTCACGCATGTTGGTTATTTCTGGGCCAAATGCTGGTGGAAAAAGTATCACTTTAAAAACCATTGGATTGTTGCAATTAATGCTTCAATCTGGCTTGTTAGTTCCTGTGAATGAAAACAGTAAAATGTGTTTTTTCAATCAGGTATTGACAGACATTGGTGATAATCAATCAATCGAAAATGAATTGAGTACGTATTCTTATCGGTTGAAACGCATGAAATATTTTCTTGAAGTTTCCAATAAAAGAACCTTGTTATTATTAGATGAATTTGGAACTGGTTCGGATCCTGATTTAGGTGGCGCATTGGCAGAAGTATTTTTTGAAGAACTCTACAACCGCAAAAGTTTTGGTGTTATCACAACGCACTATGCTAATATTAAATTAAAAGCAGATCAATTGAAGAATGCGATTAATGGCTGTATGTTATTTGACACAGAAACATTAGAACCACTCTATAAATTTTCGATTGGTCAACCAGGAAGTTCATTCACATTTGAAGTTGCACAAATCAATGGGATTCCGATTTCATTAATTGAAGAGGCAAAAACACGATTGGATGATAGAAAAGTCTCCATGGACAAATTATTGAATGAATTACAAAAAGAGAAAACGTATTTAGAACGCTTAAATAAAGAACATATTGAAGCACAGCAATTAGCGCAAGAAGCAAAAGAAACTTATTTAGAACGTAAAAGTCGTTTTGAAGAAAAATTGAAAACTCAATTAGAAACAACAGAGCGCGACAATAAATATTTAAATGCTGGCAAAAAAATGTTAGCTTATATAGCTCGTTATCAAACTAAGACACGTAAAAAGGATGCTAATAAAAGTTTAATTGAAGAATTTACCAAATATCTGGCAGTTGAAAAAACAAAAATTGAAGATGTAAAATTAGTCGAGAAATTAAAAGCTGAAGCAAATTTAAAATCGCCACAAAAAAAGAAAGTAATCAAACCAGAATTAGATCCGTATCAACGTCATAAAATTCAAATCGGATCGACCGTCAAATTGATTTCTACTAAACAGAATGGAACTGTCGAATCCATTAATGGTGAAATTCATACTGTAATTTTTGGATTTTTAAGAATGAAAGTTGAACGAGAAAAATTGATGTGGGTGAAGTGAGAGTATAGATCCTAGAGCATAGACCGCTTCGCTGATAGACTTGTTCTTTTGAATTATTAAATTTTCTATTCTAAATAATATATTGGTTTTAAAAATCAAGTCTCAGTTCTCGGTTCTTACGTCTCATTTATCAATAATTGGTATGGATTTTGTCAAGTGGATGAAAATCATTTAAAATGAATAATGTTAAAAAACTTATTATGAAAAAAATCTTTACACTTATCGGAGCAATCGCTTTATCGATTTCAGGAGTTAACGCTCAAATGCCAGTTCAAGAAGGGAATGTTATTATTGATCCATATATTGGATTTCCTCAATCTAATGCTTCAAGAACTCAACCTGACAACTCAACCAATTACAAATTAAATGGAGGTCTTTTATCATTTGGTGGCCGAGCAGAATATATGGTTGCTGATAATTTTGGTATAGGGCTTGATATAAATTATGTCAAATCAGGATCAAATTATAACCTAGCTGATTCAAGTTTATTATACAGTGTTAACTCTGGATTTAATGATTCATTAGTGATTAATTCTTATAATTGGGATTATACAGCAAAGAAAACCAGAATGATGGTTCGGTTAAATTATCATTTCGTTCAAAATGACAGAGTTGATGCATATGTAGGTTTCGGAGCAGGTTACAAGATGGTTTCAAGAAAGTGGACAATTGAAGATCCAAATGGAACTTCTGATGGTCTTGAACAAGAAAAATCATTAATCCCTGTTGCTCTTAGAATTGCAATTGGAACGAGAATTTACTTTACACAAAACATTGGAGCAATGATTGAATTAGGCGCTGGTGGTGGTGCTTTATTACAATTCGGTTTATCTGCTAAGTTCTAACTATAACTATTTACAAAAAATCCCATTCGTCAAATGATGAATGGGATTTTTTTATGCTTCTAAAGTTGTGTTTTAATTCTCCATCAACTTAATCAAATTTAAAGCCGATCCTGCTTTGAACCATTCAATTTGAGATTCATTATACGTATGATTCAACATGATATTTTCTTTCGATCCACTTCCGTGAACGACTTCCAATGTCAACTGTTTTCCTGGTGCGAATGACTCCAAATCAATGAAGTTAAAGGTATCGTCTTCTTTGATTTTGTCATAATCAGACTCAACTGAGAATGTCAAACCTAACATTCCTTGTTTTTTCAAATTTGTTTCATGAATTCGTGCAAACGATTTTACAATTACAGCTCGAACGCCTAAGTGACGAGGTTCCATCGCAGCATGTTCGCGTGAAGAACCTTCTCCATAGTTATGGTCTCCAACCACGATTGATGCAACTCCAGCTGCTTTGTATGCTCTTTGCACTGCTGGCACTTCGCCTAAATCGCCAGTCAATTGATTGACAACAGCATTTGCTTTACCATTAAATGCATTTTCAGCACCAATTAGCATATTGTTTGAAATATTATCTAAATGACCTCTATATCTTAACCAAGGACCAGCCATAGAAATATGGTCAGTTGTACATTTTCCTTTTGCTTTGATCAATAATTTTGCACCCATGATGTTTTTACCGTCCCAAATTGGAAAATTTTCTAACAATTGTAAACGAGAAGAATCAGGAGCTACAGCAATAACAACTCCACTTCCATCTTCAACTGGCGCTTGGTAGCCATTATCATCCACAGCAAATCCTTTTTTAGGTAATTCATCACCTTTTGGTGCTTGAAATTTAAATTGCTCTCCTTTTGCATTTGTCAAGGTGTCCGTTAACGGATTAAAACCAAGATCACCAGCTATTGCAATTGCAGCAACCATTTCTGGTGATGCAACAAAAGCATGCGTATTTGGATTACCATCTGCTCTTTTCGAGAAGTTACGGTTAAACGAATGGATGATTGTATTTTTTTCTTGTTTTTCAGCACCTTCACGATCCCATTGTCCAATACAAGGTCCACAAGCATTCGTAAATACTTTTGTACCCATTTTCTCAAAAGTAGCAATGATGCCATCTCTTTCAATTGTAAAACGAACTTGTTCAGAACCTGGGTTGATCCCAAATTCCGCTTTAGGAACAATTCCTTGCTCAACAGCTTGTTCAACAATCGAAGCCGCTCTGGCCATGTCTTCATAGGATGAATTTGTACAAGATCCGATTAGACCCCACTCCACTTTCAAAGGCCATTCATTTGCTATTGCTTCAGCCTTCATTTTAGAAACAGGTGTTCCTCTGTCTGGAGTAAATGGTCCATTAATATGTGGTTCTAAATCAGAAAGATTCAATTCAATTACTTCATCGAAATATTTTGAAGGATTTGCGTAAACTTCTGGATCACCGGTTAAGTGATCAGCAATTTTATCAGCGGCATCAACAACGTCTTGGCGACCTGTTGCGGCTAAATATCTTCTCATTGAATCGTCGTAACCGAAAGTTGAAGTTGTTGCTCCAATTTCAGCTCCCATGTTACAAATAGTTCCTTTTCCTGTGCACGATAATGAAATGGCTCCATCACCGAAATATTCAACAATTGCACCTGTTCCACCTTTTACGGTTAAAATATCAGCAACTTTAAGAATTACATCTTTCGCTGAAG
>CANNKP010000089.1 GCA_947505255.1 Flavobacteriales bacterium | reverse complement strand
ACCAGTTTATGGTGGAACAGATCATTTTATCAACCATTTCTTAAAGAAAATGAAAATTGAATCAATTGGTTTTCATGCAACAGATACAAAAGAAGAAATTATTGCTCGAATTGATGCAACTGGAAAAGGAGATCGTTTAACCATGATTCACATTGAAACACCAGCAAATCCAACAAACGCATTGATTGATATTGAAATGTGTGCTGAAATAAAAGAACATTTTACAACTGCCGAAAAACCTGTTATCTTATCTGTTGACAATACATACATGGGTCCAATTTGGCAACATCCTTTAAAACACGGAGCCGATTTAGTATTGTATTCAGCTACAAAATATATTGGTGGCCATTCTGATGTTATTGCAGGCGCTTGTTTGGGGTCAAAAGAATTAATGGGTCGCGTAAAAGGTTTAAGAACGTTCTTAGGGAATATGGCTGGACCATGGACAGGTTGGTTGTTGATGAGAAGTTTGGAAACATTGAAAGTTAGAATGGACCAACAAGCAACTACAGCAAAATATGTTGCTGAATACTTAAGGAACCATCCAAAGGTGGAAAAAGTATATTATTTGGGATTCATTAATGAAGTAGGTAATGAACGAGAAAAAGAAATCTTTAACCGTCAATACACCAGTGCAGGAGCCATGATAGCATTTGATGTAAAAGGAGGAGAAAAAGAAGCTTTTCAATTCTTGGATTCATTGAAATTAATCAAATTGGCAGTTTCTCTTGGTGGAACAGAAAGTTTGGCTGAACACCCACAAACTATGACGCATGCAGATGTGCCTGCAGAAGATAAACGAGTCATGTTTATTTCTGAAAAGTTAGTACGTGTTTCAGTTGGGGTGGAGCATTACACAGATTTAATTGCTGATATTGAACAAGCTTTAAATAGTATATAATTATTTGTTAGAAATAACAAGTTGACAAGCCCGAATTCGCGCATCCAAATCACCCTCAACTAGTGTAAACGGAAGTTTACGTTCAATTAATTCATTTAAATAAAGTTCAAATAATTCTTCCCGTTTTTCAGGATGCTCGCGCAAAGGATCTTCCTCCCATTCAATGTCTGGTCGACATAAAAAGTAATGATCGAAAGACTGGTTTTCTAATGCCTTAAGAATGAATGCAGAACACGAATTGTATTTGAATTCAGACCAAATTTTCATGACAAGCATTTCCGTATCAAAGAATGTAAGGTTGCTTCTTGTTGATTTATTCCAAAGTTCAAGTTGCCCTTTTGCAATTTTATCTAAATCAGAAATTGTATAGCTGGTAGGCAAATTTTCAAGATAAAAGCGGGCAAATTCGGGAATCCAAATGCCTTTATTTTGCTCAGCTAACTCTTTGGCTAAGGTCGTTTTGCCAGAAGATTCTGGTCCTGTTATAGCGAATCGCATGCTTCGAAATGTTGGTTAAACTGCTTTTTCCATTTGAAATACCCGAAAATTGCAATTCCGGTATAGAGTATGAATAAAATGGACGTCATGTAAAGTTCTCTTGAAGCAAATAAATAAACTGAAACAGCGTCTATAATGATCCAATAAATCCAATTTTCCAAAACTTTTTTAGTAACCATAAATGTTGCAACTAAGCTGAAAATTGCCGTAAATGAATCGGTATATGGATTTGCTTGATTTGTATAAGTATCAAAAATAAACCCAATCAAAATCACAAAAAGTAAACTCAAGCTGATATTCAGAAAATGTGCTTTTTTACTCCATTTAATTATTTTATGAGACACTTCAGTTTTTTCATTTGCCCATAAAAACCAACCGTATATTCCCATAATCAGAAAGAATCCATTTAATATAGATTCTAAAAATAATTGTCCTTGAAAACAAACATAAATATAAAGTGCAGAACTAATAATCGCAAAAGCCCATGCTGAAATATGTTTGTAGGAAATTAAAATTACGTAAAGCAAACTAGAAAAAACAGCAAGCCATTCCCATATTGAGGTTTCCAATATTGCCAATAAAATTTGTTTTAGAATCTCCATTGCTTTTGCGATGGTCTAAAATTAATCATTTGAATTATTAAGTGATGCTGTTATTTATTTTATACCTTTTGAGTCATCGAGTCATCCTTATTAATCTCTTTTTGGCAAGTATCCGACAGTTGGAGGATCATGACAAAAAGATTCTGTTGTAACAAAGTGATCAAGCAATTGAACAATAATTTTTTGGTAATTCGTTTAAAATAGTATAATTTTGTGCTCCTAACATCTAACTTAAATAACGAATGAAATTTCTAATTGCCCTTATTGTTGTCTTCTCATCCCTTACGCTAAATGCAAAGAGCCTGGATGTTTGTAAAAAAGAATCAGTTTCTTTTGAAATAACCACAGTTTCTTCACGTATAGACAAGAAAAAAGCAAGACGCCACAAAAGAATGAACAAGCGAAGAAAAAGAGCTTGTGCTAATTGGGGAAAAAGAAGTTCTGCGGGATAGCCTTTAATACATTTATCGTTTCAAAGAGATTTGGCGAGTTCATTCAGGAACTCGCCTTTTTTTTGTAATTTAACAGCCAATATGAAATTCACAGAATTACACTTAAACGAACAATTGTTGGAAGCTATTTCTCACATGGGATTCGTAAATGCAACTCCAATTCAACAATTAGCAATTCCTCAAGTTTTAAATAACCGAGATTTAATTGCTTGTGCTCAAACTGGTACTGGAAAAACAGCAGCATTCATTCTTCCTATTCTCAATAAACTAACAGGAAAAGAAGACACATCCATCGATACCTTAATTATTGTTCCAACTAGAGAACTAGCTGTTCAAATTGAACAAGAAATCCAAGGACTTTCCTACTTTGTGTCAGTCGGTTCTAAAGCAATTTACGGCGGAGGAAGTGGAAAAGATTGGGACATTCAAAAAGATGCTCTTAAAGATGGTACAGATATCATTGTTGCAACTCCTGGGAAATTGTTATCGCATATTCAACAAGGATATGTCGACTTTTCAAAAGTGAAACATTTAGTGCTGGATGAAGCAGATAAAATGCTCGATATGGGTTTTGCAGATGATCTTTTAACAATCATTTCTAAATTACCTGAAAAGCGCCAAACTTTGATGTTTAGTGCTACAATGCCAAATAAAATTAGAGAATTAGCGAAAAAAATATTAGTTAATCCAGAGGAAATTACACTTTCAATTTCCAAACCTGCTGAAGGCGTAAAACAATCTGTCTATTTGACTTTTGATAACCAAAAAGCTCCTTTAATTAAACAAATACTTACCGAACGACCTGATTATACGAGTATCATTATCTTCACTTCGTCTAAAAGTAAAGTGAATGAAATAGTTACTTCTTTGCGAAAAAATGGCTTCAAAGCACAAGGTGTCTCTTCCAACTTAGATCAAGAACAGAGAGAAGAAGTATTGCGCGGTTTCCGTTCAAAACGCATTCGAATTGTTGTTGCAACAGATGTTATGAGTCGTGGAATTGACATTAAGGAAATCAACCTCGTAATCAATTACGATACTCCATTTGATGCGGAAGATTATGTGCATCGAGTAGGCAGAACAGCAAGAGCGAATACAAAAGGCGAAGCAATTACACTTGTGAATGAAAAAGACATGCGTAAATTGGCTCAAATTCAACGATTGATTGAAGCGGAAATTACGCAGATTCCTATGCCAGAAGAATTAGGTGCTGGACCAGTATTTCAAATGTCTTCTCCTCAAAAAAGAAAACCATTTAATAAACGCCCAAAATTTAAAGGTCCTCGTAAGGAAAATCCAACGAATTCTTAGATTTGGTAAAAAGTAGATATGAAACGCACGCTTTTTTTATTTCTGTTTTTCATTGCTGGAGTAACAATTTTTTATTTCATTAATACGTCGGTCAAGGAAAAACCACTTCCTATTATCAATCCCATTGATGTGAATGAAGAAATGGTTGATCCCGAACTGCTAAGAATTGGGAATGGACACACCATCGGCAATTTTGCTTTTAAAGACCAAAACAATAAAACAATCACCCAAGATGAGGTGAAAGGAAAAGTCTTTGTCGCAGAATATTTTTTCACCACCTGTGGAACTATTTGTCCGAAGATGAACCAACAAATGCAACGCGTTCAAACGGCTTTTAAAGGGAATGGAAATGTGAAAATTTTAAGTTTTACTGTAAATGCGAAAGTGGATACGGTTGAACAAATGAAAAGATACGCTGACGAGCATCAAGCCGATGGAAACCAATGGCATTTTTTGACAGGGAAACAAGAAGATTTATATGCGCTAGCTCGAAAATCCTTTTTTGTGCTAAAACCATCTGAAGCAGAAAATCAAGGGGATGTTGGGAGCGATTTTATTCACACCAACAATTTCGTTTTAGTAGATAAAAAAATGCGCATCCGTGGTTATTATGATGGAACATCAAGCAAAGAGGTTGATCGTTTAATCAGACACGTTGATTTATTATTAAATGAGTGATTTTGTGACTATTATTCAAATTAATAGTATGATTTTGTATATTTGAGCATACTTAATCAGATTAAAATGAAAAAAATTCTTGCTGTAAGTTTAGGCTTGCTTTCCTTTCAACTATTTTCTCAAAGCAATATCACGGTTGGTACGACAACTGTAGAGGTTGATACAATTTATACGGGATTAGACATTCCTTGGGAAATCATTTATGGCCCAGATGGTTTTATTTGGACAACTGAACGAAAAGGAATCATTAGTCGAATTGATCCAGTGGCACAAACAAAAACGGTGATTCTAAACATTGTTTCTTCCGTTTACCAAAACTCTGAATCAGGATTACTTGGAATGGCACTTCACCCTGATTTTGCTACAACACCAGAAGTATTTCTAGCGTATACTTACGGTTCATTTTCAAACATTAAAGAGAAAGTTGTAAAATATACCTACAACGGAACAAGTTTAGTAAATGAAGTTATTTTGATTGATAATATTATTGGAAACACTACTCATAATGGTTCTAGAATAGCAATTCTTCCTGATAACACCTTGCTTTTTTCAACTGGTGATGCTCAAAATCAATCATTACCTCAGGATGTGAATGAATTGAATGGTAAAGTGTTGCGTATAAATTTGGATGGTACAATTCCAGCAGATAATGCATTTGCAGGCAATCCTGTTTATACCTATGGACATAGAAATGTTCAAGGTATTTTGCAACATCCAAATGGAAAAATTTATGTTTCTGAACATGGAGCTTCAACCGATGATGAGTTTCAAATTCTAGAAATTGGAAGAAATTACGGTTGGCCAAATGTTGAAGGATTTTGCGATCCAGGTGGTGAAGAAACATTCTGTAATGCAAATAACGTGATGGAACCTTTGGTTGCTTGGACACCAACTAATGCACCTTCTGATATGGTGTACTATGAAAACCCCTTGTTTCCTGAATTTGATGGTCGTGTTTTAATGACAGTATTAAAAGATAAACGAATTATCGCAATGGATTTAAGTGCTGATGGATTATCTGTTGTAGATGAAGATCATTATTTAATTAATCAATTTGGAAGATTAAGAGATATTTGTGTTGGCCCACAAAAAGAAATTTATCTCGCAACAAATGGTGCTTCTTGGTCAAATACCAATCCAAACACACACAGCATCATTGTTTTAAGAGCATTGGACGAAACAGGTCTTCAAGAATTTGAAAATTCGTTTACAATTTCCCCAAACCCAGTAAAGGATCAGTTGAATGTTTTATCTCCATCAGGAACCAGTGAAAATTATTTTTTACTTGATGGACAAGGTCGTAAAGTTTTGACAGGAAAACTAACAGGGACAACAACAAGTATAGATATTTCAAAACTTGCAGCAGGTAATTATCTAGTGCAAGTTGGTGAAGAACAAATGCCGGTAAGGATTGTAAAGAATTAGTTTTATAAATTATTTTTCAGGAAGAGGTCGCAATTTGTGGCCTCTTTTTTTGTAAAACTTGATAATTTTTCTTCCCTAAATACAAATTATGTATCGCGTTAATAAAAATATTTCTTGAGTTTTAAAAACTGTTTTTCAAATAAATGATAAGATAACAAGCTGATTATGATTGTTAATAGCAAGGAAATAGCTGCAAATGCAAACCAAGATATCTCAAACGGTAGAATGTGAATAGTTTGAAGGAGAAGATTTATAATAATTACATGATACAGGTAAAGTCCATATGTATATTTCCCTAATCGACTAAAGAGAAAATTGTCACTGATTTGAATTGAGTTTGTATTCGAAAGTGTAAATAAGATCATTATTGAAAAAAGAGCGCCTAAAATTGTTGGGATAAGAATTGAAAAGATGCCCAATTGAATATTCGATAAAATGAAAAGAATGATGAGTGTTGAGAGTAAAAATAACTGCTTTAAAGTAGTTGATATTAGTGAAATCTTGTTCAGAATTTCAGCTCGCACTAAAAATATATATGCTGGAATTGCACCTAATGCGAAATAATCGATATTGGAAAATAAATCGAGCGTTTCAATTCCAAATTTGTAGTAAATTATTCTAGTTATATTGGCAATCAATATAGAAAACCCAATCAGATAAGGGATTTTTTTTAGCGGCAAGAAGAAAAACAAGATTCCCCAAATGACATAAAAATGCTCTTCTACGCAAAGTGACCACATCACTCTAAGTGGGGATATATTTGGGAAATCGTTGGTAAACATCATTTTATAATTTTCTAAAAAGCTCATCGAAACAAGCCAATTTGGGTTATAGCCTTTTTCTGATGATGAAAAGTGAAAAAATTCTAAAATATATGGAGTTAAAAAGGCAAACAAGATCATCGCATAGAATAATGGCCAGATTCTTAAAATTCTTCGAATAAAGAAGTTTTTTAATGAAATTCTCTGTTCCGCTAATTTTTCATTTAATAAAATATATGTAATGAGGAAACCACTTAAAACGAAAAAAAATCCAACGCCAATACCGCCGCTATTAGCAAAGAAATGCATAAATGACGATTCAGGAATTGGGACATGATGCAAAAAAACGAGGAGAAATGAAAAAAACCGAAAGGCATCGAAAGTATGAAAGTGTTTTTTTGAATTACTCATTTGAATATTAGATTTTCATTCTGATTAAAGAATTATCAAAAATTAAAAATACACATTAGTTCACACTTACGAATTGTCAATTTTCCAATTCCTTCAAAATTAGATTTACATCTTCTTTTGTTGCGTTTAATTTGTTTTTGCAAATCTTGATTACATCCAACGTGCTCTTTTCCTTTTTTTATGTTTTTTCCTTGTTTTATTCGTAGGCAAAGCATATTGCTCTGCAGAATCATGAACCTCAAAATTGATAGTTTCCATTTTTTCGTTAGTTGCAAATGTTCCTTCAACCAGCTTAGCATCCTGATTGATGATACAGTAATTCCCTCCATACCCCAATGTAATCAAGCCTTTTTTGGGATAGTCTTTATTGATTTGGTCATATAATGCCTCAATCACAATTTTACCATTTAGATCCATGAAACCAATTTTTTTATCGTCATGAACCCACTGATTATCTTGAACGCGAAAATTGAAGTTGTCATAGAAAGGAATTAAGCCATTAATCGGTTCTTCAAATCCTCCGTAAATCGTATCTGCTATCATTTTACCAGAACGCTTGTACAAACCCCAAGTGCCTGAATGCCGACCAACTTGCAATAAAGTTGAATCACGTCCAAGTTCATACATATAAGCATAAATCGGAGGAATGAGCGTTCTGCCAAGTGTATCCATTAATCCTCCGCCTTTGCTTGTATAAACCTCGAAGGTATTGTATTTAAGATCTTTGATGTACGAATAATTCATTGGAATGATTGGATAACCATCCCAATTGACAACTCCAACGCATTTTCCAGAAGCATTGCTTGAACAATTCGAGCTGACTATTTTAAATCCTTTTGTTGGATTAGCTTGGAGTGTAATTTTATCTTTTGCTGGATCAAAGTTCAAGTAGAAATATTCGATAGTACTGCGATTTGTAATTGATAGAAACGCATAAAATCCAGCCGCTCTGTTTTGTGGAATACTGGTGTAATCAGAAAGTTCTACGCACGTTTCGAAGATGAAAGGATAAAGTACTTTATTCTTCAAGTTGATGATTCCGTATTTTCCATTCTTTTTTACACCAATAAAATAATTGGTTCCTTTGTGCACAATGAATTTCATTTCATCAAAGATGAGTGGAACAACGTATTTTCCGTTCGCATCGATTATTCCATATTTCCCATCCTTTTCAACTAGTGCAAATCCGTCATCCAACAATTTGGTATTTTTGTAGCGTTCCTTCGAATAAATCTGACCAAGTGAGTCGATCAATACCCATTCATTGTTAATTTTCATTGAGGCAATGCCATCTTTGAAACAGGTTATCATCTCTGCTCTTATCGGCACAATTTCCTTGAAGGTAGTTCCGTTGATAAAACCATATAATCCATCGTTTTGCACGCCAAATCGGTTCTCAGAGATACATTGAATTTGATCATAGCGTTTTGAAGCATAATTAGGATTGTGTAAGTCGACGAACTGATGTTTACCATCAATTCGAATTTTATATGTTTGATTCGAATACTTATAGATGTCCTCTACTGAATAGCCTAACACGTCCTTACCAAATTGGTCGATGACTTCTAATTTGTCTTTAAAAGTCCAAGCGCTTAAAAATTGGTCATCAATTGGTTGAAGACTTTTATAAATGGTTTTAGATTTAGGTAGTCCATTTTGATCTAAAAGCATCCATTTATACGATTTTTTAATAGTTGTCGCATCGTGAATTTTTGCATCGAAACCAGCAATTAAAGTTGTCTTGTTGACGCGCCAAATGTCGTAATAGGTTTGGTCACCAATTTGGTTTCCTTTCGCATCTACGATAAATCGCTCATAGCCAATATCGCGTATGTATTTGAAGACTAAAAAGCGATTTGGATTGATAACCTGATACATCTCCATAGAAGAACGTAAAAGAATACGTCCTGATGTGTCAAGAACATTCCATATTTCATTTTCATCACGGTATTCAAAATATCCATCGCGTTGTAAAAGATTTGGAGAAGGTGAAAACGGATCTAAAAACTGCGTGAAAGAATAGTCTACAAATCCCCATAGTCCATCTTTTAAAAATTCATATTTCCCATACATGTATTTCGAAATTCGAATGGCTTCAAACTCCATTGATAATAAGTATTTTCCAGAACGATTGATTAGGCCGTATTTATCTTTTTTCTTTAACAGGATATGATCTTTTTGGTTATTGACGTATTCAATTGATTGATAATCGCTCAACAATAATTTAAACTGATCGGAATACAAGGAGTATGTGTCATTCTTTTTAGTGATAAAAACAGAATCTATCCACGATATTTGTTCAAATTCAATAGGCAGCACGAGTGTTCCAAGTGAATCCAATAGTCCAAATTTCATGGATAAGCACTGACCATTGTCATTCGGCAGGCACGTTATGACAGGGTAGGCGATGTTGAAACCAGAATCATCGAATCCAATATAGGATGAGGTATTTTTAGTTTTTAGGTGATGAGCTTTGATAAGTGACGTTGACGCTTCAATCGATATTAATTGTTTGGGGTTGAATGAATTGTCAAAATCATTGTACTTGGCAAGTTGTTTACCGGTTGAATCACGCAACAGATATTTTGGCAATTGTAAATCGGTAATCAAGGATTGATCAATTTGAATAAATCCTTGATCTTTTGGTGTATTAGAATGAATTCTTAATTCAATAAGTTGAACTCCATTGTAAAATGGGTGGTAAATGGTATCGTAAATTGAGTTGGCAAAAGAATTCCAACTCAGCAAAAGCATCACGAAACAAGTAACTATTCTCATAAGTTTAGTGATATTACACGTGATGACTGATTTCGTTCACTTATTCAAAAAATGAGTTCTATCCTTCCAATTCCTTCAAAATCAGATTCACATCTTCTTCTGTCGCCGTCAATTTGTTTTTGCAAATTTTGATCAATTCAGCTGCGCGCTTCACTTTAATGGAAAGTTCATCAACAGTGATTTCTCCATCTTCCATATCGCTTACAATTTGCTGTAATTCTTCAAATGCTTCTGTGTATT
>CANNKP010000088.1 GCA_947505255.1 Flavobacteriales bacterium | reverse complement strand
GAACAGGTTATTTTGAAAAAATACCAATCGATCAATTCTGAAACAATTTCCGATAGGGTAGTTGAACCTTTTGGTTTTACGGATAACTATTGCTCAGTGATGGCTTTTGAACCTGCATCGTTTAAGAATAAGATATACAATATCGATCGAATTGCTTCTGTTGAATTTAACAATCAAAAATGCCACTTTGAAAGTGAATACGAACAGCAAATTTTAGACGCATTTGGTTTCGCTTTTTCTGGGGATAAACATCCAGTTTATTTAGAACTTCCACTAAAACAGTATTTGCTTCTCAAGAACGATTTTCCTATGACAACTCCTCACTTCAAATTCAATGCTAAAAAGGATGTGTATGAACTAAATATTGAAGTCAATGATTTGGCTCCAGTAGAGCGATTTTTGAGAGGAATAGTTCAGATTTGAAAATCAAATGATTGAAAAAAAAATGGTCGTTTCAAATTTTACTCCTTCCATACGAGAAGGTTTTCTACTTCTATTATTTTCTTACCTTTAGAACATAAAATTCAATAACCATGTCTGAAATCCATGATATTACAAAAGCATTAGTAGATTTCCGTGATGAACGCGAATGGAAACAATTCCATGATACCAAAAATTTGGCAACAGCTTTATCAATTGAAGTAGCAGAATTAAACGAGCTTTTTCTCTGGAAGACAATTAGAGAATCTGAAGAAGTTGATTTAGAAAGACTCAAAGAAGAATTAGCAGATGTTTTTGCATATGCTTTTCTATTAGCTGAAAAACATCAATTGGACGTTAAGCAGATTGTAATGAATAAAATCAAACGAAACGGTGAGAAATATCCAGTTTCTAAGTCGAAAGGAAAAGCGACAAAGTACACAGAACTATGATAGACGATTTGCTAAAGGATAGATTATTAAATGATTTAGCCGAAATCATTGATTCCGGAAAAAAAGATATTGCGGAATCCATTAACAGCACAATCACAAAAGTTTATTGGCAAATTGGTAATCGAATAAACATCGAAATATTAAAGGAAACAAGAGCCGGATATGGAAAGCAAATAATCAAAAAAGTTAGTAAATTTTTGATGATTCATTTCGGCAATGGTTGGGGAGAGAAACATATTCGTCATTGTCTACGCGCTGCGGAGAGTTTTCAAAGTAAAGAAATATTCTACGCACTGAGTAGAGAATTGTCATGGACACATTTAAAAGAAGTAATTTCTTTTGAAGATGAATTCAAATGCAAATTTTATGTTGAACTGGCACAAAATCAAATAGGCACTTCCTTATGATAGACGATTTTGTTCGTTCGGTACAGATCAATAAATACTCCTTCAGCAAAGCTGGATCAGCGGAGTATGTTTTGAATACCTATATGAACAATTCGTGGCCCGTTGTCTATATTATTAAAGATGACGCAATTGGAGAAGCTTATATTGGTGAATCTACGAATGCCATTAACCGAATGAAAAACCATTTGGCCAATGAGGATAGAAACAAATTGGGTGATTTACTAATCATCAGTTGTGATAAATTCAATAAATCGGCAGTCTTGGATATCGAATCCAATTTGATTCAGTACATGTCTTCCGATGGAAGGTATAAATTGCAAAATGGAAACGCCGGACTCATAGATCATAACTATTACCAACGAGAGCAATACCAAAGTTTGTTTGACAATTTATGGGAACATTTATTGGTTGAAAAGTATGCGAAAAATCCATTGTCTAGAATTGATAATTCAGATTTATTCAAGTATTCGCCCTACAAAGCATTAACCAACGACCAACACGATTCTGTGTTGGAAATTTTGGGTTTACTCACAAAGAAAGAAGAGAACACCATTTTTGTGGAAGGTGGTGCCGGAACAGGTAAAACGATTTTGGCCATTTACATGATGAAATTATTGAAAACGGATATCATGGATCATCATCTGGATGGGGAAGATGAAACGTATTCTTCAGAATTAACATTGATTTCTCAGTTAAAAGCCAAATTTCCAAACCCAAGAGTTGCCCTAGTTGTGCCGATGACTTCCTTGCGTAAAACATTGAAAAAAGTGTTTGCCAATGTGAAAGGACTGAAAGCAAGTATGGTGATTGGACCTTCTGAAGTTTCGAAGAATGAATATGATGTATTGATTGTAGATGAAGCGCACCGTTTACGGAAACGAAAAAACATTACCAACTTTAAAAGTTTTGACGATGCCAATAAACTGTTGGGATTAGATATTCACGAAGGAACAGAACTGGATTGGATTTTAATGCAATCGAAGAATCAAATCTTCTTTTACGATGAATGGCAATCGATTAAACCTTCTGATATTGACCAATCCAAGTTTGCCAAACAAAAGTGGAGTGCATCTTTGCTGAAATTGGTTTCACAGCATCGTGTGAAAGGGGGAATGGATTACATCAATTACATCGATAACCTCTTGCATTGCCGTTTGGAAAAAGGTGACAAGAAATTCGAAAGTGAACACTACGAGTTTGTGTTGTATGATTCTTTAACGGAACTCTATGCCGATTTAAAGAAGAAGGAGGCTGAATTTGGTTTGTGCCGTTTGCTTTCCGGCTATTCCTGGGAATGGAAATCTGCGAAAGCGGACGTTCCCGATATTACCATTGAAGGCTTGAACTTGAAATGGAACACGACCAACGAAGATTGGATCAATTCTCCCAATGCGTTCAATGAAGTAGGATGCATTCACACAACACAAGGATACGATTTGAATTATACTGGAATTATCTTCGGAAATGAAATCACCTACAATCCCGAAACAAAACAAATTGAAATTGATGCTTCTCAGTATTTTGATAAGAAAGGAAAACAAGGCATTGAAAATCCTGCAACTTTGAAAGCATATATTTTGAATATCTATAAAACAATGATGTTGAGAGGAATTCGAGGGACTTATGTTTATGTGTGTAATGAAGAGTTGAGGGAGTATATGAAGGAGTTTATGAGAAATTAATGAAAACTTGCAAGTATTTTTTATCTAAATAGTTGAGTTTAATAAATAAACAAGTTATTTGCAAATGCTAAACAGAATTTTTAACCTAAATACAATATTAAATTGGCATGAAAAGAATACTACTTCTATTAATTTTAATTAGCAATTTTTCATTCGCTCAGGAGCGACTAGATGGCTTGCGTTATGATAATACTAAGTTTTCAATAGGTATAAACATACCGAATTTCGGTGTATCAACCTATCTGTACAACGTAAGAAATAAATGGGGAGGCTTTATTTCTGTATTGTATGCTGGTAGTCCGGGAATAGATGATGAAAATTATATTTCACCTTATCATGAATTAACAGATGACTATTTAGTAAATCATCGTGGAGGAAGTTTGGGTCTAATGTATAGATTATGGAGACCTTTTCATATTTATGGGGGTATCGGTATTGGATGGGGAACAAGGCAACTAATATATCGTGACACTCCGCCGATAGTTCTAGATGATGCCTACCGCACCAGTTTTGATGGAGTGAAACCTTTAGCGCATTGCGGTATTCAATTCACATTGTGGCGAATCGCTCTTGGAGCTGGCTACAATACATATATAAAAGGACCTGAGTTTTTCTTTGGTTACGTAGTAAAGTTTAATCCCAAATAATTTAAAATATGAAAAGAGCAATTTATTTTTTATCACTATCAATTTTAACGTTAACTGCTTCTTGTGGTGGAGGTCAATCAGAAACACCAAAAGACGAATGGCATGTTGGAGGAACTTTACATGGAAGTACTTTACAAATATGGAATTCTTCAACTGAAAAAAACAAATTAGCGACTTGTGCTGATTTTGTAGCAAACGTGAAAGATTATGAAGGTGATTTTACTCAAATGAAGGCCGATGCAACTGAAGTAATGAATTGTATAGACGAATCTGCAAAAGAACCAGAATTGGCTTCTCAAAAATCAACTGAGGTCGCTGCTTCATGTGTTTTATTATTAGGAATCGCAAAATAAATCTAAAAAACAAAACCTTGAAAGCATCCATTTTGAATATTTATAAAACAATTTTTTTGCTTGAAATTAAAGGAGCAAGTGTGTGATTTTTAGATGATGGTTTGAGGGAGTGTTGTAATTATTGTTTATTATATTAAATCGATAGTTTGAATGTTATAATTGTAAAAATGTTTCAATTAATTGGATAATGAAAAAAAGGAAAGTTAGACAAATCAAGTTTATTGAAGAAGAATTAAATGAGCATGAAGAAAAGTATAAAAAACATTTGATTTGGATAGAAAGAAATATAAAGTACAAACAACTTTTTGACGAAAAAACAAAAATGCATTTTCTTAAAATTGAATCAATTAAATCTGAACAATGTAATTTTATAAGGTATTTAGGTTTTATAAAAACTAGTAAGTTAAAGCCTGAAATTGAGCAATACATTGAGCAAATTTCTCAAAAAATAGAAAGTATTAAACTTGAAGTGGAATTGGAAAATCCAAAACCAAATTTTCCATATCAACATTGCCCAAATGGAAGAGAAATGTATTCTGATTGGAAAATGATACCAATTTACTTAGGTAGAGAGTTAGAATTAGCACAAAAGATTTATAATAAAAATGAAAAGAAAAACATTATTAAAGCAAAAGCTGCTAGCTTAGACCAGAAATCAAGGAACATTGCTATTTCAATAAAATTGCAACTTGAAAAATTTGATTTTTGCCCTTATTGTCAAAATGAATTGGGAAATGAACCACATGCTGACCATATTTACCCAATAGTAAAAGGAGGGCTTTCTATTAAAGCTAATATGGTTTATATATGTAAGTCTTGCAATTTGAAAAAGCACACATTAACTTTAAGGGCATTTGTTGAAAAACACGAATTGAATTGGAATTTTATAGAAGAGAATCTAAAATTATTAAAAAAAGATTTTTAATTGTAATGTATTCTATTCAAATGATTCTCATATGTGCAAAGTCAAATATTATAGGTCATAAATGTTTGAAAATATACATGATATTTGATGTTAATGAAAAGTGAGATACTCATAAAGACTACCTTCGACAACTGAATTCATATTAAATTCAATCTTCACAACAGAAACTTCTTTTCCGTTATCATCCTTCATCTTTGTTTCTTCAAAACTCTCATCAATTGGCGTAATATCTCCCATGAAGTAAAACTCAGTTCCTTCATCGTTACTCTTCTTTATAAAGAGCGGTAAACGCAATCCAGACTTGTAATTCCGGATCGCTTGCACATCATTACTCTTCAATGTCCGCCTAGACTTAGACATCCATTCAAATTTAGAAGGGCTAACAAATCCATCTTCGTATTTGGTAGTACTTGAAATACTTTCATCCTTGTGGTAATTCACAAAAATAGGGCAGTTGCTTTTGTCTGAAGCTATCATGTATCCACCTACGTTTTGCGCCAAAGGGTTTTGGTTCCAATTCAAAATACGGAAGACATCTTTACGCGTATACTTTTGGTACAATTCAAAACCATTCACAAATTTGGCAGGGTTGTATTTGGCGTCATAGCTTTTCCTGGCGTAGTCAATGCTATCTAATAAAAATTTTTTGAAATCAGAGTTCTCGAGTAATAATTGAAAGTCATTTTCAATATTTAAATTTTCTGATTCTTTCTGAACTATATTCAAACCATAAATTTCTTTCGCCGATTTCAATTTCTTGTCTTTATTCTCAGTCACAAATTCAAAGTTCAAATTAAGTAGACAAGAATCCATTGTGGCATTCGAAACAACATAACCGTATTTCTCTGTCACAGATTCTTTAAATACATTAATATCAACACTTCCATTCTCAATTAGTTCTTTTAAAAGCAATGTTTCTTCAATCCGCTTCGCATTGTTAATTTCATTTGAGAAAAGCTCCAACAACTTCTTTTGCTTTTCATTAATTCGCCCTTTGAAAATATCTTCTTGTTCTGAAACAAAATTGAAATAAGATTTGGCAGATTTTACATATAATTGAGGGTCTCGCGAACCATGTTCTAGAAAATCAATCATCATCGGAATACGTCCCAATTTATACTTGAGTATATTGTAATCCTTCGTTAAGTCTCTTTTCATCTGCATATTGGCAGAATCAATTGAATCAAATATTTTCTTCTTACTTATTTCATCGAAATTAATTGTCGAACAACCAGGTATTAGATTACTACCACTCGCTATCAGTTTGCGTAACGTATCTTTATTATAGGTTTTATCTCCGTAAAGCGCAATCGGCACTAAATAATTATTGTTGTAATTTCCAATAAAGTCAATCACTGTCAGGTAATCCTTTTTGCCAGTTTTCCTTAACCCTCTGCCCAATTGCTGCACAAAGATGATAGCAGACTGAGTAGGGCGGAGCATGATAATTTGGTTCACGCTCGGGATATCAATTCCCTCGTTAAAAATATCCACAGTAAAGATGTAATCGAGCTTTTCAGATTTGTTGTCGCTTTCCAATAATTGAATTGCTCTTTGACGCTCTGCTTCGGAACTTTCGCCAGTTAAAGCTGAAGTTTGAAAACCCCGTTCATTAAATTCCTTTGAAAGCTGTATGGAAATTTCATTTTTAGAACAGAAAATTAATCCACGCACGTTTCCGTCATCACAACCATATTGTTTTGTGGTTTCAATAATCCGGTCAACTCGTTCTTTCGCTGTTAAATGATTGAAGTCAGTTAATTCATCAACTTCCTCGTCATTTATGGTAAGGTCTGTCACACCATAATAATGAAACGGACTTAACATGTTTTCTTCTAAAGCACGGTGTAAACGAATTTCGTAAGCAATGTTATGGTCAAACATCTTAAAAATATCGCCTCCATCAGTTCGTTCAGGAGTGGCGGTCATTCCTAATAAAAAATCCGGGGTAAAATGATTCATTATTCGCTGATATGAATCTGCAGCTGCTCGATGCGTTTCATCAATAACGATATAATCAAAATGACTTGGGTCGAAATTATTTAAATGCTCTTGCTTAGAAATTGTTTGAATTGTGCAAAAAAGATAATCTGCTTCTAATTCTTTACGATTACCAGAATAGATACCCATTTTAATTTCTGAACCTAATAAACTCTGAAAAGTTTTCATTGCTTCTTCTGCAATGGTCAAACGATGAACAATAAATAAGAATTTTTTTGGTTTGAATTTTTGAACATCAAAAGCGGATAAATACGTTTTACCTGTTCCAGTCGCAGAAATAAGCAAGGCTTTAGTTTTACCAATTGCTCTTAAATGTTCAAGATTTTTCAATGCATCAATTTGCATTTGGTTGGGAGAGACTTTTAAATCTTCAAATGTTAGTCTTTTCTCTTTGATTTCACGTTCAAATTGAGACCTAGCGCGCCAAAGTAAATCGTATTCTGCCAAGTATCTTTCGGTAACCACTTGGGCAGCATCGAATTCTAGTCTAAATTCTTCAACTGCAACGCCAATTAATTCACTATTTTCAGTTGCAGAAATCTTTAAATTCCATTCTTTATTTGAACTTAATGCTGTTTGGGTAAGGTTACTACTGCCTATAATTAAATCAAATACATTGCCCTTTCGAAACAAATATCCTTTGGAATGAAAAGCTCCTTCTGTAGCTATTCGTAATTCTATATTCTTAAATTGCTTTATTCTTCTTAATGCTTCAGGCTGTGTGAAGTTAAGGTACTGTGAAGCGAGAATCTTTCCTTTTATGTTGTTCTTTTCAAGTTCAATTAGAGTATTCATCAACGTTGCTATTCCACCCGTTGTGACAAATGCTACAGAAAACCAAAACTCATCGCATTGTTCCAATTCACGAAGAATGGTCGATAATACCTTTTTACCTTGTTCACGATTGTTGGTCAATAATTCTGGACGATACTCTTTATTGGACTGAATAAGTTGGTCTACAAATCCAGTTTGAATACTATTTGAAAGTGCTTGACGAATATCCATTTTATGATTTCATCAATTGTTCAACAATTGGAAGGTCTGCTGCTGCCCAATCAAGGGTTACTAATTCAGAGATAGGTAGCCATTTGTAATCTATATGTTCTGTTAAAAACACTTCGTTATTAAGACTTTCACAAATAAAACTATGCATGGTCAAATTGAAGTCAGGATAATCATGTTCAACAGTCTCAAGTTCTTTTCCTGGAATAATGTCCATATTTAATTCCTCTTTGATTTCACGAATAATGGTTTGTTTTTTAGTTTCACCTTCTTCCATTTTCCCTCCGGGAAATTCAAATTTCTTAGAAATATAATCGTATTTATTCTCACCACGTTGAACGCATAAAATCTTGTCATTGTGAACTATCACAGCAGCAACAACTTCGACTTTTTTCTTCTGATTTTGCATTGAAGCTAAGGTAATCAAATTAATTTATTGCCATTTCAATTTCCCATTTATTACTTTCGAATTGATTTGAAAACTCATCCAATGTTAATCCATCGCAATCGTCGAAGTCAAAAACAAATTCATTCGTATAGATGAAAATTTTATTTTTTCGGAAATATACCACTTTTGTTATTTGAAGAATTCCCAGTTTTAATGAAACTTCAAAACCTTGAGGTTGAATAAGTTTTAATTCATGTATAAGTTCTTTTGTAGTTGTGATTTCTCCCATTGATTTGTTGTTTATGGTGTGAAAGTTAAGACCAAGACAACGTAATTTTTTTACGTTCTAATTAGAGATATCAACAATTCTCAAATAATCTACAACTCCAACCATCGAAACCCATTATTACTCGCAATCGTCAACATCGGTTCAATTGTTTCTCTGTATTTGTCTTTTGAAAAATCCAAGGTTGGAAAAATCGATAAATAATCTTCTAAGAATTTATTTTTAGGGTTCAACTGTTTCACAATCTTAACGCCTTCTTTTTGAACTTCGAAAAAGTTATCAAAATAGCTGTCTAAATTCGGGAGTTTATCACTTTTCATGCTGTTAAAAGTGGGGTCTGCTGGAACCAAATTCCACATGAGGTCATGCGCTACATATTGGAAAGGAACAAAATGTTCTACGGCATAAGTTCCTGTGATGAGTTTCTTTCCAGTGTAAATACAATTAACAGATCCAATCTCGTTAATTACAAGGTCCCAAAAATCTTTTTTGTGCTTTAATAAACTGCCTCGTTTATCAGGGCGCATTAACTTATTCGGAATATCTGGAATATTAGGATTTTTAGTTTGTAAAAACAATGCAAGGTTCCAATAGCAAAAGTCTTTCAGAATACCTGCATTTCTTTTAAAATAATCTAACCAATCCGGCTGCATCAGAATGCTCTCTTTGTATAGTGAATAGGGAGGGTAATTAAAGTTTTCCTGAGAAAGCTGATACATTAACTTCTCGTCGTGTGCTCCCAACCACGGACTCAGAAATTTGAATGGAACATTATGGTCAAAATGATTCAATTCTTTGATCGTTTCCTTTTTGGTAGAATGAATCAAACTATCAAGAATCTTCTGTTTTGACGTGTCCACATCAAACGCTTCGATGTCTTTCAATTTCTCAATGGCTTGTTGTAATTTATCTTGTTTACCAAAAGAAACGTGAAAGTAATTGACCGTAAACCATGCATTCGCAATCATTCGAGCAAAAAGTTCTTTCTTGGGAATTTCCTCTTTTCCTGCTTCTATCGATTCGATGATTGCCAACAACCAATAGAATTTATAGGTCGCGCTTGTATTCCGAAAGCAGGAGCTTAATTTACTGACAGAAACTTTGAGATCGTGTGGAAGGTTCATTGTATAAAAATAGTGTTTTTTTAAAACTTTTTTTAATTATGCTTGCATAGTTAAATTATTCTTTTTACATTGCTTCAACATTAAGAGTTCCAAACCTCTTTTGACAGTTGTTCAAAGAATTGGAAGCCAACCGATCTGACAAGGCACGGTGGAAAAAGAATGTGAGGCCAGGGCCTAAAAATAAATGTGATCCCTGCTTTTTATTTTCTCTTAGTGATAAATTGTTTAACCTTTTAAATAATGAAATCATGAAGTATTTATTTTCCCGTTACGGCGGTTCTTCTTTTATAATAGGCAAGGGCAGAGCCAGTAACGAAAAGTTACCAGAAGACCAATCGTTGGATAATTTACTGGATCATCATGCAACTGAAATT
>CANNKP010000087.1 GCA_947505255.1 Flavobacteriales bacterium | reverse complement strand
TTCTACCATATCATGACGTGCAGAAAAACGATTAAGATTATTTCCCATTACCCAAAAACCACCTGGTTCGATTGTCACATTCGGTAATTCGTAAATATGATCGTTTTTAGAATCTTTGAAAGTATACAAACTCAGGTTTATAGCTTGAGTTGTGTTATTTCTAATTTCAGCCCAATCACCTGTGTTGTAGCTCGTCTCTATATTATTATAGTTGACTTCAGAAAATGAAATCGGTTCTTGACATGGAGAATAAGCTTTACCAGGAGAACCTCCAATACAACCACAATACCAACTGCTCGAATCAAGTTGCATACTTTGAGTATATTTATTTTCCAACGTTCTACCCCAACCATCTGCGCATTCAGGAAATGGAGCACTATCGTGGTAAATTGCATTCAAAACAACTTGATTAAAAGCATTATAAACTTGAATTGAATCATATTTGTTACTCCAAGGAAAGCCAGTTGCACCAACAAAATTAGTTACAGTTGGATAAATTGCAGAAAAAGATGCTGTATCTTGGCAAACAACTAAATAACCGCCTGCTGGGATAACTTGTTGGTCATCAAATTTATATTTATCCCAAAAATTCTTTGATTTTACTGACCAATTTGTTAAATCTAAATCTGTTGATCCATAATTGTGTAATTCAATCCAATTTCCACCATCAATTGTCATATCTGGATTGTAATGTATTTCAGATATTGTCACACTTAAAGGTTCTGGTGTTCCAGTAAAGACTGCAGTGAAATTATCATCATTTGGAATATTTAAAAGAATACTACTATTCAATAAATCTCCGGCTGGAATACACGTATTATTTTGCCAATTCATAAACGTATATCCTGGATTTGCAACTGCTGTAATTCGAACAGGAACACCATCGAAATAAACACCTGTCCAAGGCAATGAATTAGGAACAATTGTAGAAATTTTAATATATCCAGCGCCAGCAGGTGAAACATTCAATGTGACATCGACAGATTCAGCTAATCCATATTCAGTTACAATTTGACTGCGCACTACTGCATTTCTATTAGCAAATTGATTTAGCAAATCTGCATGAATGTTGGCATAATTAGCCATGCCCCCAGCAACATTTCCCGTCCAAGTTTGAAAATGTCTTGGTAACTCAGGTAATAACTGATTATACATCGAATCGACGATAGGCGTATAATAATCTGGTTGGAATGTCATATTCATCAAATCGGCATATCTATTCACAAAATAATTCTTGAATTCGGTATTTTGAACTAATCCATTATAAATTTCCCAATAAGGATTCGGTTGGTTATTATTTCTGAAATAGTCGAAAATATTTGAATTAAAATCACTCCATCCGCCAAGACCTAATTCCATATCTTGTAAGAAAAAACGCCATTTATTACCCGCCGTTTGACACCTTGCGATTTTCATGTTATTATAAATCCAATCAAAGTTTGCAAACCAATTTTCTGCAGACAAATAATCTGTAAAATTAAATAGATCTAATTGCTCATTGGTTTTCGCAAAATAATCAGGAGCCGTTGGACTATAAGACGTAATGAAATTTTTCATGTTGTAAAAACCAGTATCTGAACCTTTAACAGTTCTAAGAACTCCTGCTCCATAGAAATAACTAACAGAAAGTAAATCTAAACTATCAGGATTATTCCCGTAATTTTGCTCAAAATATCCTTCATTGGCTTTTTCTCTTAATTCATATACCCCAAAATATTGTCCATTAACAAAAGCAATTACAGGAGAATAAGCTTGCGAATTAGCATTAGATTCTCTCATAATTCGCATAAGGGTTGCATCTTTTTGAGGATATTGATTCCAATAATTACTTCCGTTTCTTAGATAAAAAGCATCATAATCGTGTATAAAACTTTTCTCTTCAATTAACGGATAATGAACAGCTGATCCTTCACCATAAAGATTATGAGCTGGTTCAATAGTTACACTATGCTGCGGATTCGAGCGACTACCTCCTGCTCCACCGTCTGGTTTAATGGACGCGCGCGATTCAAATTGTTTTTGTCCATCGGCATCAAAATATTCAATTACACAAGGTTTGCGCCAATCTGTATTATAGTTATCAAAAATTCCAGAAGCACCATATAAATTAACTGGATCAGTGGAGATTGAAATTACAGGCAATGTGAAATCCTCAAGAAAAAAGAATGTTTCAACAGCCATTTCACTTGGAAGAAGATTAAAAGTACTTGAGAAACATCTCACTTTTAAAACGGTATTCGTATTCAAACTTAACGGAATAGTATATAAAGTGGATGTCGAAGTTGGATTTGTTCCGTCCAAAGTATACCTTAATTGACCTCCTGAAACTGCCGTATTTGTTATACTAACATTCATCGCAGTTGTATAAAAACCCCCAGGCAAATTAATTAATGGTGTATTTTCAAATCCGATATACCCTACTGAACCAGTATTCGTTGCACCTGGAGTTGGAACTGTAAACAACATAGCATTTTGAGTGCCATCCACCAACTTACCAATAGACATATCTGGATTGAGATCTGGTACTTTTAAAGAATCAATAAAAACACCACTTGGATTACTCAGATAAATAGTTTCACCTGAAGTTTTTATACTGAAATTAGTTTCAAAAATTCCACTCGAACTTGGGTTAATAAAATACGGATGCGTAATTCCTGAATAATAAGTTGTTGCTTGATTAAAGCCAAAAGTTAAATATGGAATTAAAGATAAATCGGATCCGTTTATTGCATTATTGTGCACTTCTATCGCTAAAACATTTGTTCCATTTTGAATCGCTGCCATTAAAGCGATATTATCAATTGCGAAAGAGGATATTAAACCACCTGTATACAATTGAGCTTCATGTCCAGATGCATATTCATCCCAATTTGGTGGAGTTCCAATTAATCCAGCTCTTGCAATTTCAATCCCATTTAAATAAGCTACAAAACCATCATCATAATCAACATCTAGAATTGCGGAGCTAATGGCATTAATATCCGAAATAGTAAATGTTTTCCTTACATAAACGGAGGATGTGGGATTTGCAATTGTAGTAGCATCATCTCCATCAGCGTATCCTATTCCTAATGGTGCTGTTGTCCAAGATAAATCAGAGAAAGGAATTGTATTCCAATTGCTTGCTAAATTAGCTGTTGGAATAATATATTTCCATGAATCACTAGCATTTACTGCCGTTTCATAATGATTTACGTATGTAGATTGTAATTTTTTAGATGCTAAAACTGTCATAAATGAGTTTGCAGGCATAGAATGTGCAGGGAAAATCCATTTCAATGGCTGAGACACATCATCACTTAAACCATACCCACTTAAATTTACTGGAAAACTTGCTGTATTGTATAATTCTAACCAATCAGGATTACTACCATCTGGTTGAATTAATGTTGATCCATTTGCATTAGACGCCTCATTAATAACAATCTGTGACCATAATAATGATGGAAAAAAAATAATAGCAAAGTAAAATAATTTCATATTGAGTAGTTTTCGACTAACAAAATACGGAAATTAAACGTCAAAAAATTAAATAATTTTAAAAATTCCAACCTCAATACATCAAAGAATTGGAAGCCTATGCTGCTTAATTGCTGGATAATTTAATAAGGAATCTAATGTAATAATTAGTTTTCCCACAAAAGAATGCGTTTATCGTCCGATCCTGAGCAAAACATATTCCTATTTAATTCAAAAAGGCAATTGACAGAATGGCGATGTCCTGCAAATTTAAAATCAATCTTTTGTTGAAATGAATAATCTTCTGATTTCCATATTTTAATTGATTTATCCCTGCTGCAAGTAGCTATATAATCACCATTACTAATTGAAATAATATCGTATATCACAAAATTATGAGCTGGAATTTCTTGAATTAAATGAGCAGTTTTCCATTCCCAAATTTTAAGTAATGCATCTTTTCCACCTGTAATAATTTGGGATTCATTTTTGGGATTGAACAGTATTGAAGTTGCACCATTTTCATGTGCTTTGAAACTTGAAACTTCGTTAAAAAATGTTGTTTCAAAAACCCTTACAAATCCATCTTGACTAACAATTGCAAAATTTTGACCATTTGACGTGGTTTTCAATCGTCTTATTTTCCCGCAATCCAATGGCAAATAAATGAGTAATTCTAATGTTTCTGAATTCCAAACGGAAAGATTCCCATCTGCATCCGCAGTATAAAATTGCTTTTTTATTGGATTTTCTGAAATCGCAAAAATCGCCTTCTTATGTTGAGTAAAATATTTTACTTCTAATCTGCTTTCTAACTCAAAAATATGTAAATCACCAGTTGATAGACCAACGGCTAAAGATTTATTCTCATTGATTAGACAAATTGAATAAACAGGATTATTGAATCGAATTGCAAATTTATCTTGAATTCCCAGTTCTAAATTCCAACGTGTGACATAGCCATCTGCACTTCCAGAATAAAGAAAATCCCCATCAAACGCCAAAGAATAGATACCAGCTGAATGACCAGTTAATTCCTTTAGCTTTTTATAATTCATTCGTTTTCTTCTTCTTCCTCGACTTCTACCTCTTCATCATTAACTTGCTTCAATCTTTCGGCATAATCTTTTGGTAAGAAATCGAAAAAAGTATCACCTCGCAAACCTAAACGCAAACATTCCAATGGAATCATTTCGTTGGGACCGATATTACCTAAGTTTACTTCAGCACCAAAAAGCTTAATAAACCATACTTGTTGATTTTTTTGTGGAGCCTCCCAAAGAATTTTATCAGGTGCAACTTTGGCAATGATTCTATTGATTAGCATTGTATGTGCCGTTCCATTTGGTCTAAAAACACCAACATTCCCTGCTTCTCTTCCTTCGGCTATAACTTTCCAACTACCTGCCTCCAATTCTGTACTCATCATTTTTATCCATTTTGCTGGAGAAATCATGATTCCGGCATCTTTTGATCCAACTTCAGATAGAACAACGAAGTTTTTAGCCATTTTATGGATTAATTCACATTTTTCATCGTGATCAATAATTATTGAGCCATCAGAAATTTCAGCTGTTCCTACTTTAAATTTATCCAGTAATCTCAAATAATCATCAAATTTGCCACGAGCATAGAAAGCTTCAAACAAAGTTCCACCGAAATATGGATTAATTCCTGCAGCTTTATATAAATCAATTTTTTTCTGCAAATCATTTGTGACATAAGCTGTCCCAAAACCAAATTTAATAAGATCGGTTAAATGTCCTGAAGCTTGAATAAAATCTTCTGTCTCATTAAGACTTAGGCCTTTATCCATCATCATTGTAACTCCCTTTTCTCGTGGTTTAACGCTCCTTTCGGGTATATAAGGTAATTCGAAATTCATACGGTTAATTTTCTTCAGACAAATGTACAAATTCTTGAACACTTAAAAGGCTTGGATTGATTTCAAAAATTTCTTTTGCCTTTTTTCTGTCTTTTGTGATACATACTGTAAATTTAGCGACTGCTTCTTCCTTTCGGCCAAGCAACCATAATAAATTAACTTCTAATACAGGACCGATATTATTGGTTCCGATTTTCTCATTGAATTCAACCAAATAATTATACGTGTTAATTACTGATTTTTCTGATAGTAATTCTATATAATTCGTGAGACATTCTTCATCACTTGGATCCAATGCTAAAGAAAGAAGGTAATATTCTTCGGCCTGCTTAATATCTTCTAATTTCTCGTAAGCCCCGGCAAGGACGTGATAAATCCCTGCATTTTCAGGATCTAATTCAGCCGCTTTATGCAATAAAACTAGTCCTTCCTTTGTACGGCCTTCCAAATCTTCAATGATTCCTAAGCCCAGCCAAGCATCGGGTAAAAGTGGCGCTAATTCAATACTTCTTCTGTAAAACTTCTTTGCCACATCTAATTCATTTAATTGCTCATGCGCCTCACCAATATAGCATAACGCCATCGGATCTTCACCATCAAGCTCCATGCATTTATTGAAATGCTCAATTGCTTCATGATATTTTTCTTGCGACAAAAAAGCATTCCCTAGATTAAAATATACGGGTCCAAAATCTTCATTGATTAAAACACAATACTCATACGCCCAAATTGCTTTTTCGAAATTTTCTAATTTAGAGTAGGCATTTCCCAAATTATACCAAGCAGTGAATGAATAGGGATTTTCATCAATAAAATCAGAATAACATTTAATTGATATTTCATATTCACCTAACTGATCGTAGCAAAATGCGATTTCATAAATGGCGCCTTCATTATGTGGATTATAGATTATTGCTTCTCTCAGAACAGCAACGGCTTTTTTGTATTCATTCGCATTTTCATATTCCATCGCAAGGTCCAAATAGATCTCATCACGGTCTTCAGGTTCAGAGAGAATTAATGCTTCTTTGAAATATTTAATGGAATTTTTACTGTCTCTTAATTGGCTAAAAATTGATGCTTTTGTCAACAAAAATTCACAAGAAGGAGTTTCCCATTTTTCAATTTGAGCTAATAATCCTAATGCTTCTTTTAATTGCCCCATCGCAGAAATTGCTTGCGCTTTTCTTAAATGGAATACCGGATTAAATGAAAATTGTGCAATTGCATGGTCTGAACAAGTCTTTGCTTTAGCATATTGACTATTAATCAAATAATGATCAATAATTGCTTCTAACCGATCACTATCTAAAAAACCGATTAATTCGCCTTTTAAATGTGCTTCGAAACGCTCAATATCTTCACTTAGATTTCCTTCGAAATAATCTTCGTCTTCGTCTTCAAACATAAAGGTTGCTTTATAACTCTAAATTACAATATTTAATGTTGCCAATTATACGTCCGTATTTTTTTTTTGAACAAAAAACAAACACCTTGCATCCAAAACGGATACAAGGTGCCTTTTGAACTATTTTTATTAGAGAATTACTTCCCTGATCTTTTACGATCTGCTTCTTTCAAATAAACTTTACGAATCCGTAAACTTGCAGGTGTAACTTCCACGTATTCATCACCTTGAATGTATTCTAAACATTCTTCAAGACTAAAGATTTTTGGTGGAACCAAACGCACTTTATCATCCGCTCCAGAAGAACGCATGTTACTCATTTTCTTCGTTTTAGTAACATTCACACACAAATCTCCAGCACGTGAATTTTCACCAATTACTTGACCTTCATAGATGCTTTCGTTTGAGTTGATAAAGAATTTACCTCTATCTTGCAAATTATTCATTGAGAAAGGAATAGAAGTACCTAATTCTAAAGAGATCAAAGATCCATTTTGACGTCCAGGAATATCACCTTTGTATGGTTGATATTCTAAGAAGCGGTGAGTCATAATTGCTTCACCACCAGTTTGAGTCAATAAGTAATTTCTTAAACCAATAATTCCTCTAGAAGGTATTTGGAATGAAATAATCATTCGAGCTCCTTTTGGAGTCATGTTGGTCATTTCACCTTTTCTCTTAGTCACAGCTTCAACAGCAGTTCCTGAAAATTCTTCTGGTAAATCGATTGTCAATTCTTCAACTGGCTCGCTTTTTTTACCATCTATTTCTTTCAAGATAACTTGTGGTTGTCCAACTTGCAACTCATATCCTTCTCTTCTCATCGTTTCAATTAAGACAGATAAGTGAAGAACACCTCTACCAAAAACAACCCATTTATCAGCTTTATCAGTATCAGAAACACGCATTGCCAAGTTTTTCTCTAATTCTTTTTGCAAACGCTCTTGAATATGACGAGACGTTACAAATTTACCTTCTTTACCAAAGAAAGGTGAATCATTGATTGAGAAAAGCATTGACATTGTTGGCTCATCCAATTGAATTGTTGGAAGTGGTTCTGGATTTTCGAAATCACAAATACAATCTCCAATTTCAAAACCTTCAATACCTGTTATTGCACAAATATCTCCAGCTTGAACAGCAGTAACTTTAAGACGTTCAGTTCCTTCGTAAACAAAAATCTCTTTAATTCTATGTTTTTCATGAGTTCCATCTCGCTTAGCCAAAATCACTTGTTGATTTTCCTTTACTTCACCTCGGGTTAAACGACCGATAGCAATTCTTCCAACATACGTTGAAAAATCCAACGAAGTGATGAGCATTTGTGTATTTCCTTCCTCAATTTTACGCGGCGGGAATGTTTCTAAAATTTGATCTAATAATGGTATAATCGATGTAGTAGGTTGTTTCCAATCTGTTGACATCCAACCATTTTTTGCAGAACCATAAATTGTAGCGAAATCCAATTGTTCTTCGCTTGCATCTAATTCAAACATTAAATCAAATACTTTTTCGTGAACTTCTTCAGGAGTACAGTTGTCTTTATCAACTTTATTGATTACTAACAAAGGCTTTAATCCTAAAGACAATGCTTTCCCAAGCACGAAGCGTGTTTGTGGCATTGGACCTTCAAAAGCATCAACTAGTATACATACTCCATCAGCCATGTTCAATACTCTTTCAACTTCACCACCGAAATCGGCGTGACCTGGAGTATCAATAATGTTGATTTTTGTTCCTTTGTACGATACAGAAACGTTTTTAGAAACGATGGTTATCCCACGTTCTCTCTCTAAATCGTTACTATCCATGATCAAATCTCCTGTTGGACGATCACGTTCATTCAAAACCATTCCAGCTTCAATCATTTTATCTACCAAGGTAGTCTTACCGTGGTCAACGTGTGCAATAATTGCGATATTTCTAATTTCCATATAAATTAAGGAATTCTAGTTAATTAATCTTTTTTGTTAAAAGGTTTTCCGAAAGTTCTTGGTCGACTTCCAGCACCAGAGCTACTTCCACCTTCTCGACTACTTCCTCCTTCACGACGGCCTGAACCTTCACTACGTGATGAACTATTTCCTCCTCGGTATCCACCTTCAGATCTTCCCTCGCTTCGGTTTCCGCCTTCACTTCTACCTTCACTTCTGTATCCACCCTCACTTCGGCTACTTCCACCAGAACTTTCACGTCTTGGTCTATCGTCACTTCTGTTTGAACTGCTTCCTCCACGGTATCCACCTTCACTGCGTCCGCCACTTTCGCCACGACGCGCTCCACCATCTCTACCACCTTGGAATTTACCTCCAAAAGAATTTCCTCCTCTTCTATCACCACCACTGCGTTCACCACCGCCACGATTTCCACCGCCACTAGGTTTATCTTTTGTGATTTCAATACTTACAGCATTCCCTTCATATTCCGCACCATTAACCTTACTCAAGATATTGTCAGAATACTCATTGTCAGCTTCAAAGAATGAATAAGAAGTCATAATATCGATACGTCCAACATTTCCAGAATTCAATTCAGTTGCATCACAAATCAAACGTAGCAAACCGCCAGGATTTAATCCATCACGGCGACCGATACTTACAAAGAAACGTGTTTTACCACTTTCAGTTTCATTCGTTTTACGCTCACGTCTATTTGGACGATCATCATTTCTATCTTCTCCTTTCGAAGCTGAAGCATTCAAATCACCAGCTCTTTCGTAATATTCAATAAAACGATTGAATTCAGTTGAAACGAAATGTTTGATAACTTCTTCTTTAGAAAGAGCCTCAAATTCAGCCATAATTGTAGGCATGAACTTTTGGATATCTTTTTCACGAACATCAGTAGAAATAACCTTGTGAATTAATTTCAATAATTGAATTTCACAAATTTCTTCAGCATTAGGAACAGTTCCTAAAGTGAAAGTAGTACGCATTTGTTTTTCAATAGCTCTAATTTTTCCTGTTTCACGGGTATTAACCAAAACTAATGATTCACCTTTACGTCCAGCACGAGCTGTTCTTCCGCTTCGGTGTGTATAATTTTCAATATCATCAGGTAAATTATAATTGATAACATGTGTAATGTTGTCAATATCTAATCCACGCGCAGCAACATCCGTTGCAACCAATATTTGTAAATCTTTTTTACGGAAACGATCCATAACACGATCACGTTGTACTTGAGATAAATCTCCATGCAACGGTTCAGCATTATATCCTTCTTTCGCTAATTTATCTGCTACACTTCCAGTTTCCTGACGTGTACGGCAAAAAATCAAACCATATATATTAGGATTAAAGTCAATTAGACGTTTAACAGCAGCATAACGATCTTTTTCTTTCACAACATAATAGATGTGATCAATGTTCTCGTTACTTTGG
>CANNKP010000086.1 GCA_947505255.1 Flavobacteriales bacterium | reverse complement strand
TCAGATTCAGTAATTGAAAGCAAAGGAATTAACGCTGGAAATATCATTCGTGAAGTTGCAAAACAGATCGATGGTGGTGGTGGTGGACAAGCTTTCTTTGCAACTGCTGGAGGAAAAAAACCTGCAGGCTTGGCGAATGCTATTAGTGATGCAAAAGCAAAAATTTAAAATAGTTTTTATTTTGAAATTCCTGTTTTCTCTTTGATAAACAGAATGCCTTTTTTCACATAATTGACAGTTTCTTTCTCAAGTGAAAACAAGTAAATTGGAAGAAAGAAAACACCAAATACTAAAATGGATTCAATGCAACATTGGATCCATTTGTTTTGAATCAAATCCTGCGTTAAACTCCCAAAATAAATCGTTAAAAGACCTAAGCCAATTACAATAAATTGATTGCGCTGAAAAGGATGTATTTTATAAATTGCCCAAACGAAAATCAATCTACCAACATTGTAAATTATTAATGCAATTGATGTTGAAATCGCAGCCCCGGCTATACCCCATTTCGGGATGAAAAGTAGATTCAAAAAGAAAACTGCACCAATTAAAACTAAGGTGAATATTATGTCGTATTTGAACTTTTTGGAAGTAGAAAAAATTGAGCCATTCAATCCAAAAAACATGTCAATTAATCTTCCCATCATTAAGAAGAAAAACACCCATTTCCCTTCATGAAATTCAGGTTTCAAAAACGAAAACAAAAAATCAATATTATTCCAAACGAACACAAAAGAACCCAGACCAATAACCAAAGAAACTGAACTCACTTTTTGATACAATTCTTTCATTTTGTCAAACTCTCGATGCTTCCAATAATCTGCGACCAAGGAAGAACTCACTCTCAAAATCGACTTAAAAGGAACTTGAATTGCGCTTGTGAGAAATACCACGGTAGTGTATACTCCTGTGGCTTGAAGACCTATAAACTGGGCGATCATCATTACATCTAAAGCATTCACTAAAACATTCCCCAACGTATTGACGTAATTAAACAACGAAAATTGAATCAATATTTTTTTAAATCGCTTAGAAATCTTTATGCTAGACAAACTCAAATTCAATTCATTGATGCGATATAAATAAATTATCAAAACCAACGCAGGTAAAATGTAAATAAGACTATGTAGTATAATAAAAACATTAAATGAAATGGCATTGAACCAAATCAGCATAAGTAATAGTGTTAATGAAAGGCGTAATACTATTTCTAGAGCGACAACAGAAATAATATTTTTGTAAAAACTTCTTAAATACACTTCTAATATCATAAATAGAACATAAGAAATTCCAATAGGTAAAATCCACAAATAATACGTAACAAAAAGTGCAGAACGTACCGAATACATTCCTTCAATCTTCGACCTAAACAATAAAGCTGCAATTGTACAAATTGTAATTCCTAGAAGGACAATCAGTAACATTAAGGGCAAAAATCCATGGTGCTTCTTTTCCTCATTTTTAAAGAAAGGTAAGAATTTCCATGTTGTATAAATCGTTCCAAGATTTGCAAATTGGGCAAATAAAATTCCTACAGAATAAATCAAATTCACTAATCCAATTTGTTCGGTTGATAGGATAATCAGAAACAATAGACCTTTATTCAAATAGCCTATGACTATTCCTAAATAAGAAATAATCATTGTACGAAATGCATCTTTTTGAACTATACCCATAATCTGTTGGAACAAATATAAGCTATCTCTGAATATTACGTTGAATTGATAATGAAACAACAAATTTCGGTGATCTTTTTACAGTTCGCGAATTGCCTTCGGCTCTGCTGCGCGGTCGCAATATGTCGAACAACTAATTTAAAAATAACTTCTCTTTTGCCTTAATATTAAAATGGGATTATAACATATTTTTACCATAATCAATATTGTAAATTAGCAAAATAGCTATATTACGTAGAATCCCTATAAATACTAACATTTCAGAAGGATTTTTCCAGAGAATTCATTTTTTTAAATGAGAAAAAATCTTTACAAAAGGCATCTTCGATTAATAAATAAAATAAAATTCATTTATGGAAATTGAACGAATCCAGAATCTATGTGTAATACAACGAATGTTGGACTAAATAATAGTTGAAGTTCGTATTAATTGTTAAACAAAATCTACAAGAGCTATGAAAAATATTGGAATTAATGATCCGTGTTCAGAGAATTGGTATAAAATGAATCCAACTCAAAAAGGTGCTTTTTGTCTAAAATGTGCAACTGAAGTGCATGATTTTACTAATAAATCAAACTACGAAATCAAACAAACTTTAAAAAGTTTAATTGGTCAACCAGTTTGTGGTAGAATTACAAACACACAAGAAGCCGCTCTTAATTCTGAATTTGAAGCTTGGCAAATTGGATCTAAACGCACCGTTCAAAGTGCGATGTTATTTTCACTTATAGTCGTTTTTGGCTTGACATTATTCAGTTGTTCTGATGAAAAGGAGAAAGAAACAATTCAACAAATTCAACATTCTGCAATGCGTATTTTTTCTGATAATACGAGTTTAGACCAAACTGTTAAAGAAAATAGTGAAAGTATTGAATTTGCAATTCCAGAAATAATCGAGGCTGAACTTCCAGAGATTCTAGGAAAAATGTCCTATGAACAATCAATTCAAGAAGATATCAATATTATAGAAAACAGGGATCAATTGCACTATGGTTATGCCGGTGGAATTGGGTATTCGAATGTATACATGGATTATTTAGATCAAACGGTTGTTACAGATCCATTTTTAGAAGCAGAAAAAGATGAAAATGGCATTGCTTTACCAACTGAATTTGCATCCAAGGTTTTCCCAAATCCAGTTAGCACAATTACCACATTAGAAGTTGGTATTCCAACCAAAGAACGGTTTGAAATAACGTTATTCGATATGAATGGGAAACTTATTGAATCGATTTATTCTGGAAAACTTGATCGTGGAACTTTTCGTTATCAAATTGATATGACCAATCTTATAACTGGAATGTATATAGTGGTTATCGCTTCTGAGAACAACAAAGAATCTTTGAGAATTAGTAAAATATAAGACTCTTATTAAATATTTTCGGAAATAACGGTGAACAATTTTCACCGTTATTTTTTTGCTTAATTTTACGTAAGAATTAAAAACGTGAAAAAGGTACTTGTAATCACATATCATTGGCCTCCTTCTGGAGGAATCACAGTATTACGGTGCTTAAAATTTGTAAAATATTTACGTGATTTTGGTTGGGAACCAGTTGTTTTCACAGCTGAAAATCCGTCTTATCAGTTTTTGGATTACACGAATGAAAAAGACATTCCGGAAGGATTAGAAATTCATAAAGTTCCCATTTACGAACCGATAAATCTTTTCAAGAAATTATCCGGAAGAAAAAAAAATCAAGCATTACAAAACATTACCTCCAATTCTGCCAATAAACGAAACATCGTTGATAAACTTGGCATGTGGGTCAGAGGAAATTTCTTTGTACCAGATGCACGCTATAAATGGATCAAGCCTTCTGTTCGTTATTTGGAGAATTATTTAAAAACAAATCATATCGACGCCATTATTACGGATGGTCCGCCTCATACTAATACCGTTATTGGAATGCGTATTTCTCAGAAATTCAATATTCCTTGGTTGGCGGATTTTCAAGATCCATGGACGCAAGTTGATTATTATTCTAAATTATACATTGGAAAACGAGCTGATAAAAAACACCATCAATTAGAACAAGAAGTTTTTAAAACTGCTAAAAAAATCACTATTGCGAGTCCAACATGGAAAGAGGATTTGGAGGGAATTGGTGCAAAAAACGTTGATGTGATTTATTACGGTTACGATGAACCTGATTTTTCAGCCTATTCAGCTAAAGAGTCCCCTGAATTTATATTCTTTCATGGCGGACTATTAGGAGAAGATCGGAACCCTGAATCTTTTTTCAAGGTCATTCGCAAATTAATGAATGAGTTCCCTGAAATCGCATCGAAAGTGAAAATCAAATTTGCTGGTGAAGTGGATTATGCTGTCAAACAAGCGTTAAAAGCAGCTCAACTTCTTGAAATTACAGAATTCATGGGAATGATTCCACGACAAAAAGTAATGGAGGAATATGAAACTGCTTCCTTCCTGCTCTTACCCATCAACAAAGCATTAAATGCCAAAGGAAGAATTCCAGGTAAATTATTCGAAATGATGCGTAGTGGAAAACCATTACTTGTTTTTGGACCGAATAATGGCGATGTAAAGAAGATTGTTGAAGAAAAACAAAAGGGTCAATCATTCGAGTATACAGATGAAGATGGATTGTTCGATTATTTGAAAAAAGCTCTTCTTGAAAATGAAACGGGAAATTTCAATCAAACTCAATCTGTATCGGAGTTTTCAAATAAAGCAATCACAGAAAAGATTGCGGGATATTTAAATGAAATAACACACTAGAATTTAGTTCAACAACCTTTATGAAAGTACTTTTTTACTCCAATTACCATTTTAATACTGAGACATTTGGTCCTTATTTGGAAATGATGCAAACACATTTAAATGCTGGTGATGAAGTAACTTTTTTGACGTGTAACAGTGAACTTTCAAGTTGTCAAATTAATCCTTTTCATTCTAAATTGGTTTGTCAAACCTGCATAAGTACACGAAAAAATGGTATTGCTTGCTTAAATGGCAACGTAAAAGAAATAAGCATCTCAGACATTTTAAAGGAAAATGAAATAGACGCTCATCTAGATTTGATCAATTATAATTCAATCGAAGATTTTAGAAATGTGGTGTTTGAAAAAATGGATATTGGAATTGCTGTTTTGTCTTCAGTTGTTTCAATTTATCGTGACCCAAATCCAGATTTAAAAGCGCATGCTTCCTTAATTGAAAATCAATGGTCCTCAGCAATGTGGGTGTATGAAGCAATAAAAAAAGAAATTACAACAACCTCTTACGATACCGTTTATGTTTTCAATGCGCGCTTTGCAACATTAAGAGCTTGTTTGCGTGCCTGTGAATTTAAAGGAGTTGATTGTCATGTTTTGGAACAAGGTCGAAACAAAAGTTGTTATGCCATATATCCGAATGTAATGCCTCATTCGATTGAACATGTCGTCAACTTAATAAAGGAAAGTTGGGTAACGGGAAGTAAAGATAAAGAACAAATTGCCGCAGATTATTACATCAGAAGAAGTCAAAGCAAAGACGAAAGAGACGGCGTATATACTGAATCTCAAGAAAAAGGGAAATTACCGGAAGGTTGGGATATTACGAAAACAAACATTGCCATTTTCAACTCCAGTGAAGATGAATATGTTGCGATTGGGAAAGAATGGGAAAATAAATTGTATAAATCTCAGGCTGATGCCATCTCAAAAATCACGAATGAATTCAGAGACAATGATGCGTATCGCTTTTATGTTCGTGTGCATCCTAATCTTTTGGGGATCTTCAATGAATCGGTTACTGAATTATACAGCCTTAACAATAAAAACGTCATTATTATTCCAGCTGACAGCAATGTAAGCACCTACACGCTGATGTTTAATGCTAACAAAGTAATTTCTTTCGGTTCATCTGTTGGAATTGAAGCAGCGGCTTTTGAAAAAATTTCCATTCTTGCTGGTCAATCTTTTTACCGAGAATTAGGCAGTACGTTTAATCCGAAGGATCACGAAGAATTAATTGAATTAGTAAAAGCAGAAAACTTAGAACCAAAATCTACGGAAGGTGCTTTGATGTATGCGTATTACCTCAATAAATTTGGCAGAGATTACAACTACTTCAAACGAAAAAACCCATTTGAAGCAACACTCAACAACAAGAAATTTGGACCTTCCCTTCCCTACTTATTGATTCGGAAAGTTGGACGATGGAAACGCAAAAGAAATGAAGCGAAAGTGAAGTTGGAGAACATAGAGAAATTAAGAAAGTTTAGAGGATAGAATATTCATTTCAAGAAAAATAATAAACATGCCAATTATTGAACTAGAAATTGAAATCAAGGGGAATATTCAAACATGTTTTGATTTAGCTAGAAGCATAGACTTTCATCAAATTTCGACTTCAAAAACAAATGAAAAAGCGATTAATGGAAGAACCAGTGGATTGATTGAACTAGGACAATTCGTGACGTGGCAAGCAACACATTTTGGTGTTAATCAAAAACTTACTTCTAAAATTACTGCATTAGAAAGTCCATTTCATTTTAGGGATGAACAAGTTAAAGGAGCCTTCAAATATATTATTCACGACCATTACTTTGAGCAAAAAGGCGAAATTGTGGTCATGAAGGATGTTTTCAATTTTCAGTCACCATTTGGTATTGTTGGAAAACTTTTTGATAGACTTGTTCTAACAAACTATTTGACAAAATTTTTAATCGAAAGAAATCAACTGATTAAAGAATATGCTGAAACTGAGAAATGGAAAGTAGTTTTGAATCAGTAATTGTATGAAAACTTAACCAATCTTATAGGATTAATAAATGTAGATATCGGTATTTGTCAGAATTAATATTTTTTATAGATTTAGAACCTATGGTTTTAACGAAGTAATGTGATATAACCATGCCCTTTCAACTCATCTCCATTCAATCCAATGGCTTTGTATTTGTAGAAATAAACGCCTTCACTAGCGTCCTTACCTTTAACTGTTCCATCCCAATAACCCATTATGGAATTATATTCGTACATAACAAGCCCCCAACGGTTTAAAATTACAACTTCTAATCCTTTCATGTTTGAAACTCGAATAATGAATTCATCATTTACTTGATCTGCATTCGGCGTAAATACATTCGGTGTTTCAAGTGTTGGTGGTAACTTCGGCATAACAATTATTGTTAAAGAATCTTGATCTGAACAAGTACCATTAGAAGCTGTTAAATAAACTACAAACGTTCCTGGATTTGAATATACATGTGAAACGTCATTACCTGAATTTGTGTTAAAAGGGGAACCTTCACCAAAATCCCAAGTATAGGTTGATGCGTTTTGACTTGAATTTGTGAAAATAACATTCAATGAAGCTGCACCTGTCGATACAGATGCCGTAAAATCGGCAATTGGTATTTGTACAAAAGTTACATTCACTGAGTCAATAGAAACACAACCATTATTTGTTACTTCAACCCAGTACAAACCCGGGCTTGTTAATGTATATGTTGATGAGACTGAACCATCTTGCCATAGATAAGTACCAGAAACTATTGAAGCATCTAAAATCATCCCCTGTCCCAAACAAATGGTTGAGTCATTTCCTAAGAAATTAGAGATGGTTCCTCCAACAGAAATGTTAATTGTATCTGAATCTGTACAAAACCCAATTGTTCCAATAACAACAACGGAAGCGTCATAATTACTGCCTAAAGAATAATTCAAAGAATTCATATTTGCCCCTGCAATTGGAAGCCAATTACTACCAATTGGATTGGATTGTTGCCAAGAATAACTTGAAGCAGTATTGTTAGTTTGTAGAATCAACGAGTTTACTCCACAATTAAGAATTGTATCTGCGCCTAGATTCACATTTGGTAAATAATCTGAGGTGGCAACATAATTAAGCACATCAGGCGTACTAGGTGATGACAATGCCACATCATCAGCATTAAATGTTGCACCTAAAGTTCCAAGGTTAGGTTCTGATGTAGCCATTGGATTTACTTGTGGTTCCATCGGATAATGAATAATCAATAATGGATTGGTAGGAATAGGAAGTCCCATTTCAGATGGTAAAAGGGCTGTATTGTATATTCTAAATTCATCTATATCCCCAGTATATGAAAGTCCATATGTGCCAGATATATTTTTATATGCGCCGATAATAAAGTTTTGACTAGAGTTATGTACTACCCCATTTTGAACTGTTGAAAGAACGAGAGCACCATTCATATAAACTTTGACGTCAGTTGAATTGACATTTACAACTATTACTACGGCAAAATGGTGCCAAGTGTTGAAGGCATATGCCTGAGTTGTTGTTAATTCAAATAAATTACCCATGTTGCAAACAGTGTTATTAACACCAAGAACTCTAATCTGTCCTCCGTTTACAATTTGAAGATAATAACCCGCATCACCATTACACCAATTTTTTGAAAATATCATCCCATCAGAACAGAAACGAATCCAACCTTCATAAGTTGTGGACGATCCTGATTGTATATCAAGTAAGGGGCCCTCTCCTACTATTAAAAAGTTTGAACCATCAAAATGAAGAGAGTTACTAGATATTTGTGAATTAGTATAAGGAGCAAAGACTATTAAAATAAGGAAGAAAAACAAGCTTTTACAAAATATAAAATTCAACAACTTTGCTAAAGAAATTGGACTATTATCAAACAGAAATTTATTGCTTTTCATTTTGTAAACATTCCCTTTTTATAAATCTAACGATAATTTAAAGAGTAATGATGCAACATTAAACCTAATCCATTTATTTATCTTCAATTTTATTATTATTCCACAGAGCAATAAAATAAAAATGACTTGAATTCAAAGTTTATTTATTCATCAACAACTCAGCTAATTCCCAATCCAACGGTTCGTCTAAATCAATAGAATCCATTTGATTCATCACGTATTTTTTGACGTTTTTAAAATCGGAAATTTGTTTGCTTTTTAAAGCGGTCACATTTATAATGTAAATTGCCCCGTTGTATTCATAAACTGGCGGACAATCTTGTCGGCGTTTAAACGAAGATGCTTTGCTGTTTTCTAAAAATCCTTCTGCGTTTTCTTCCTTCAAGTTGAAGTAAGGATTTGATTTGGATTCAACGACTGAAACGAGCATTTCTAAATCTGGTGAATATATTTCCAATGCTTCTGATAGGTGCTTTGCAGTTCGAAAAGGCGAAGTTGGTTGCAAGAGAATAATTGTTTCTGCCTCATAACCATTTAATGCATAATATTCTAAAGCATGCATCAGTACTTCTTGTGTTCCAACCAAATCTGTAGACAAAGCTTCCGGTCGAAGAAAAGGCACTTTCAAACCTGTCGCTTCAACAAGTGATTTGATTATTAGATCATCTGTTGAAACACAAATTAACTCATCAGCAAATACTTGACGCGCCGCTTCAACCGTATAATTAATCAATGGTTTGCCACTCAATAATTTACTATTCTTCCCTGGAATGCCTTTTGAGCCTCCTCGAGCAGGAATGATTACAAGTGGTTTTGGAATTTTCATTCTTAAAAATTGAACAATTTGACATCTTGTTGCGCACGCTGAAAGTCATCGTGTTTTCCAATATCCAACCAATAACCATGATGGGGATACGCTCTAACTTTTAACCCTTTTTCAATGAGTTTATTCATCAAATCTGTTGCTGAAAAATCTGCGTTTTTTGGAATGAAATCTAAAATTTCTCTTTTCATCAAATAGATCCCGCCGTTAGAGAAATAGGTATATGTTGGCTTTTCTTTGAAATCGGCAAGAATCCCATTTTCCACCTCCAAAACGGCATAAGGAACTTCCACGTTGTATGGAATACTAACGACGCTTAAATCAGCTTCAAAATCTAAAAAGTCCAAGAAAAATACTTCATAATCCAAGTTGGTCAACAAATCTGAATTGCAAATCAAGACATTATCATTCTTGAAATTATCAATCAATGTGACAGAACCTATCGTTCCCATTGGGAAACTTTCTTTTACGAATTCGATTTCAAGATCTTTCGGTTTGTCTCTTACAAAATCTTCTAATTGTTCACTCAAATAATTGACCGAAATCCATATATTTTCAATTCCATAATACGCAAGTCGATCGATTGTGTGTTCAATAATAGGTTTTTCCCCAACTACTAATAATGGTTTTGGAACTGTATCGGTTAAAGGACGCAAGCGCATTCCTTTTCCTCCGGCCATTATAACAGTATCTATTGGCAATAGGGATTTTTTTAGCCTAAAATTGATTACATCTACGATTTGATTATTCTGGTCGTTCAGAATAGGAATTACTTTCAGTTTTTTGTTTCTGAAATCAATTAATTTCTGAATATCAGTTTCATTTTTTCGAATGAACTTTGGATTTTTCTGCGCTACTTCAAGAACTGCAGCATCAAGAGACACTCCTTTAATCAAACCTCTTCGTACATCCCCGTCCGTAATAGAACCAATCAATTCTCCTTCTTTATTTACAACAAAAAGAAGTGCATCTTCAGCCAATTTATCCAATTGCGCTAATGCTTCTTTAATTGAACTATCATCTGCTATTAC
>CANNKP010000085.1 GCA_947505255.1 Flavobacteriales bacterium | reverse complement strand
CCAAACATCGTTTTTATAATCCTTGAAGGTTGGTCGGCAAATGCGATTAACAGTTTGTCGGGAATTGATGGAGCAACACCGAATTTCGATAAACTCACCAAGCAAGGATTACTCTTCACGAATATTTATGCAACTGGAGGAACATCTGAAATTGGTAATTCTTCTATTTTTAGCGGCTATCCTGCACTTCCGGAAATTTCTATTACGATGCAACCTGATAAACACCGAAAAATCCCATCGTTTAATGAAGACCTTAAGAAATGGGGATATACCTCCAATTATATTTTTAGTGGCGATTTGAAGTATGGAAACATTGGTGGCTATTTCATTGATCATGGTTTTGATGTTGTTGAGGATGAAGATGATTTTCCTAAAAATTTAAAACGTGGGAAACTGAATTATTATGATGAAGATTTATACAGTATCTTGATTAAAAAAATGGATCAGTCAAAAGGTCCTTTTATGCATTGCGCATTTACAGGAAGCACACATTCTCCTTATGATTATCCTAATCGTGGGACAAAAAAATGGAAAGGGGAAGATCCTGATTTTATGAGTTCAATGTATTATGCAGATAAATGTTTAATTGATTTTCTCAATAAGTGTAAAAGTCATAGTTGGTATAAAAACACCATTTTCGTATTCGTTGCAGATCATGGTCACGCTGCTCCAACTGTTGAAAACCCAAATTTGTCGGCCTATTTTCATATTCCACTTTTCATTTACGGTGAACCTTTGAAAAAAGAGTTTCGCGGACAAAAAATAACAACTTTAGGTTCGCAAGCAGATATTGTTCGAACTTTACTTTATCAAATGGACGGAGATTTTGAACGCTATCATTGGAGCAAGGATTTGTTGAATCCAAACTGTCCTCAATTTGCCTTGCATACAATTAATAGAGGTTATGGTTGGATTACACCAAAAGGGAATTTCAGTTACCACATGGACGCTAAAAATTATCCTGATTTAACGTACGATAAAAAGGCACTAAAAAAAGAAAGCGACCGTTGTCATTCATTTATGTCATTAATTTATAACGAATACAAGAATCTTTAAGATGGTTCAAACCGACAAATTCTATTCTTATAAACTCATCATATTTGCAGCCATACTTGTACGGTTAATTGCTGCTATTTTCTCTCAAGGATATGGCATGCACGACGATCATTTTTTGGTGATTGAAGCCTCTGCTTCTTGGGTCGATGGTTATGATTATAATAATTGGCTCCCTTGGACTGAAGGTAATGTTGGGATTCCAGAAGGACACAGTTTTACGTATGTTGGATTAAATTACATCTACTTTTCTATCATGAAATTTTTGGGTGTAATGGATCCTAAAATTCTCATGCTCGTAAACCGTTTGATTCATGCCTTGGCCTCTCTAGTAGTAGTTTGGTTTGGAATGAAAATCACGGAGAAATTATCCAACCGTGAAAACGCTGTCAAAGTAGGCTGGATTTTAGCGTTACTTTGGATTCTTCCGTTTGTTTCCGTTCGAAATTTAGTAGAAGTTGCTGCACTGCCTTTTTTAGTATACGGCGTTTGGCTAGCTCTCAAAAAAGAAAAGATTGGGAATTTTATTTTAGCAGGAATGTTTATCGGAATGGCGGTTTCCTTTCGCTATCAAATTGGCGTTTTTGCAATGGGAATAGCAGCATATTATTTCTTTAAATGGAAATTCAAACTGTTTTTTGCTTTTTCATTTGGTGTGGTTTTACTTTTTATTTTGACTCAAGGATTAGTTGATTATTTTATTTGGGGGTACCCATTTGCAGAATTGATCAGCTATATCACTTATAACATGAAAGAAGGAACGGCCTATTTACCAAATCAGAATTATTTCATGTATTTTATTGTATTAATTGGTAGCCTGTTTGTCCCACTCGGAATTATTATCGGTATTGGATTTTTTAAATCGTATAAACGTTATGCCGTTTTATTCATACCGACACTAGCATTCATCTTATTTCATACATTGTATCCAAACCGACAAGAACGATTTATTCTTTCTGTTTTACCATTCTTCATCATTCTTGGTGTAATGGGATATCAATTGCTCAAAGAATCCAACTGGAAAAATAAACTTTGGAAAACCTCAATAATTATTTTCTGGATGATCAATGTTCCATTCCTACTTTTCTCAATGACGATGTATTCCAAAAAATCTCGCGTCGAAGCAATGTATCATTTATATGGAAACAATATTGAGAATGAACGCATTTTATTGGAAGGTTCATCTACTCAAAGAACATCGATGATGCCGAAATTTTATGCAAAAAGTTGGCATTCACAATTTACAGAAAGAACAGACTCTTCGCAAGATCTAAGAGTTAATCCCGCATCAAATTACGATTATATCTTCTTCTTTGATGAAAAGGATTTATCCAAACGCATTCAAAAATACAAGGTGATTTATCCAAAGATGAAATTGGAGAAAAAAAGTTTTCCAAGCACAATTGATGTGATGTTGCGGAAGTTAAATCCGCGCAATGCTAACGAGTATATTGAAATTTGGCGCACACATTCTAAAAAATAAGAATCCTTTATCTACCTTTAATCTGTGAAAATTCTTGTCGTTCGGTTTAGTTCTATTGGTGACGTTGTATTAACAACTCCAGTCGTGCGTTGCTTAAAGCAACAAATTCCAAACTGTGAGATTCATTTCATCACCAAAAAAGCATTCAAAGGAATTTTAGAACATAATTCCAATATTTCTAAGATTTTCACGATTGACTCGTCCATTTCTGAAGTTATTCCCGCTTTAAAAGAAGAAAAATACGATTATGTAATTGATTTGCATAAAAATTTACGCACGTTTCAACTCAAAAATAAATTGGGTCGTCCATCCTACTCTTTTCCTAAACTCAATTTTGAAAAATGGATATTGGTGAATTTGAAACGAAATAACATGCCGAAAGTTCATGTTGTTGACCGTTATTTTAAAGCCGTAGAAAAATTAGGTGTCAAAAATGACAATAAACCCTGTGATTTCTTTATTCAGCTTTCAGACGAAATCCAAATTAAAGATCATTTCAACCTAACTTCAGAGAAATATATTACCATCGCAATCGGTGCTCAATTTGCAACGAAACGCATGCCTTTCGAAAAATTAAAGGAAATCATCGAGCAACTGAATCAATCAATCATTTTAATTGGTGGTGAAACAGATAAAACGTTGGCAGATGAAATTTTGGCCGCATTTCCAAATAAAACTATTTTCTCTGCTTGCGGAATTTTCTCTTTGGCGCAATCAGCAAGCATTGTGAAACAATCACGTGTTTTATTGTCAAATGATACTGGAATGATGCACATTGCTTCATGCTTTCAAATTCCAACAATCAGTGTTTGGGGAAATACCGTTCCAGAATTAGGCATGTATCCTTATTTTCCAGAAAATCCTGAAATCTTCTCAATTCACGAAGTAAAAGGATTGAATTGCAGACCTTGTTCAAAAATTGGTTTTCAAAAATGTCCAAAAGGTCACTTTAATTGCATGAATTTACAGGATTCAAAAGCGATTGGGGCAGATATATTGGGGAAAATTTAAAAAGTTAACGATGTTATCTAGTTATTAGCATCTTGAAAACAATGTTAATAAGTAAAAAAAGTCCGCCAAAAAGCACAAACCATATTTATTACTTTTAACTGTTATTTCAAGACAGCTAAAATGAACAATGATACTATGACAATTGAATTTGAGCCTCTAGTAGAAGATCCTATTTCAGATCCACGCATAAAAAAAGCCGAATTATTATCTGATCCTGAATCACGTTTAGATTCTCAAATAATGAAGTACACTCCAATGAGTGATTCAAGTATTGCGTTTAGAGACATGACGAATCTTTCTTCAAAAAAGGAAAGCATCACAAAACTGATTGAAAAATTAAATGTTGAAGAAAGTCTTCGATATAAAAGAACCATTGAAGATACCTATTGCAATGTTTACAGTTTTGACTATTGTTATTATGCGAGAGTCTATTTACCAACTGTTTGGTGGACAGATGAAGCTCTTGAAAGAGTCTTAGATGGTGAAGAAGTTGAAGCTATTTTTGGCGAAACAGTAGATCATATTTATTCAAGTGCAATTCATGATTGGTTTTTAAAATGGGGAGCAAGTTTCGGTTGGAAAAGACTGTTTACCGTTGAAGAAATTCAAAACCAAGTCAACGAGAATGGCGGCATTGGAATTATTTGTGCCAAACGAAAAGAAAAAGGATTGTCAGGACATATCGTGCCAGTTATTCCTGAAACTGCTGAGCACAAAGCCCGTCGAGTGAATGGAATAGTCACTCATCCGTTGCAATCTCAAGCTGGAAAATTAAATCACAAATACTTTACTAATGAAAAAAATGATTGGTGGAATGACGAGCTTTATTCTTCCTGTGTTTTTTATTATCATGATTAAACAGTGTCTTTTTTACTGTTCGATTTCATCGTTGTTCTTGTTTTAAAAAATCAGTCATTTACAACTGTAAACTCCTGATTTTTAAAACTGCAAACTCCTCGAATTCAAACATTAAAATACAGACACTATGTTTTTAGGACAAAACCGCTGCGCTGCAGTTATACTACTGCGCCACATTATCAATTCTATTTTTTCTAGAAATCTTAATTAATTCAATCACTTTTACATACGAAAGTTGAATTGTACCAAAAATTTGCAGCAGCATTGCACCACGCAATAGCACCGAAGGTAAAATACAGCGGAGCGAGTATTGCCAGAACATTTTAATTTGTCATTAAATTTCCAAACAAAAACGTCTTGTAAATATTATAAAAACTACGTACTTTTGTACCTTAGAAAAAACAATCTAAAGTTTGTAATTCCTTATAAATTCGATTAATTGTCTTCTTTCTGGTTTTTCAGGTGAGAAATTTCTGAAACAAAACTAAAATTCCTAGATATCAAACTATTAAATCCGAAATTTTCGGATAGTACCATCGTATAACTTTTAATAAGAAAAACTATAAATGAACGAAAACCAGACAAAAAACTATTATTGGGGAATTGGGTTAGAAAATGAAACCTACCTGCAATTTGAGGAATCCTTGATAGTTACTGGTGCATTTATACATGAAAAAATTGGTTGTGATCGATACAGTATCGATTATCGAAAGTGCTATAAAACAGGAAGCCTTGCTCCTATTCTGATTTCAGCTTTTGAAAAGAATGAAAATTATCAAGTCAGTAGAATGATTAATAGTCATTCACTTGACAAATTGGATATACAATACAATCATAAAACATTACCAGCGATAGAAGCTGCAGATGAAGTAGGAGCAAATGCGATACCAATCGATAATCCTGAATTTCTAGGAGAATCAATTTTAGAACTTTTTCTGAAAGATCAACCTTACAATATTCGAAGCATATTAACACGAAAGAATAACCCAATGGGTTCTGTCAATTTTGATGGTGATTCAATCGAATTTGTTACCATGTATTTTCAAAACAGAACAATCAAAGAATCGTGTGCTGAACTAAAAACGACTAAAAAATTATTCCTCGATAAGTTGAATGAATCGTCCGTTTTTACTGAAAAATTGAAATTTCCAGATTACAATATTGGTATCAATAAATTCATGTCCAATCAGGAAAATCTTGTTTTGTTCAACAATGGAACCTACCATTTTCACATCACTTTACCTACATTAACAGAAAATAGTCGGATTGTAGATTACACGCAATTCGATGCAACACATTCAAATGCCATTTATTTATTACAATGGTTTGAACCGTTTTTTATTGCAACGCTTGGTAATCCAGATATTATGGGTGTGATTAGTTCAAAATGCAACTTAGATAAAAACTTCACTTTGGGCTCCATGCGCAGTGCGATGTCGCGATACATTGGAGTTGGCACTTACAACAAATCAATGCCAAATGGTAAAATTCTTACCTATAAAGTGGAGGATTTTAGAAAATTGCTAAAGTTTGAAAAAGAAGAAAACATTTGGTGGCGCGATCAAATTGAAAAAGAAACAGAATACGAATTTCTTTCAGATCTTGGACTTGATTTTAACCAAGAAAAAATGTACCAAAGTGGATTTGAAATTAGAAGTTTTGATGAATTTCCAGCAGAATATTTAAATGATGTACTTGTTGCAATTCTTTTGATTTGCGAACATTCCTTAAACCTTCCAAATATAACGTGGGGACACGACAGCATTGTTTGGAATAATTTGGTTTATAAAACCTTAAAACACGGCTATTTAACCGAAATAAACGAAGTTGAAAAGAAAGAAGTTTTAGCGCTATTACAGTTAGTAGATTCAAGTAAAGAATTTGAAAACAGTGCAATGCTAGATGAATTTTTCTTTAAAATTCTCGCTGTATTAACAGAGAAGTACAAAGACGAAAATGTTTGTTTGGATTTAATGATTGGTCACAAGTTAACTGCTGCGCCAAAATGGGAGAATTTTAATAAATTCCAGACAGAGCAGCATTTAAAACAAATCGTTCCAGTGAGTGCGGTATAGGAATTTTGAATAAGCACTAAACAAAGGTAAAAGGAAGAAGGAAAAAGTAATTTAGTTCTTGTGAATCATACTTATTCTTTTTTTTAAAGATTACTCTTCAAAAAATAATTTTTTCAATTCAGTAGCATCGCTAGGTTTCATTTTGCCAGCAAGAATTAAACTTAATTGTTTTCTTCTCAATGCACCAACATAGCGATCCTTTTCTTCTGCCGTTTCTGGAATTAATTCAGGTACTTGAATTGGTCCACCATTTTGATCAACAGCCACAAACGTATAAATCGCCTCGTTACATTTTTCACGTTTACCAGTAACATGGTCTTCAACAAAAACATCAACAAATACCTCCATTGATGAAACAAAAGACCTTGAAACTTTTGCTTCTAAGGTGACGATAGACGCATGATTGATTGGTTTTTGAAAAGACACATTGTTGACGGAAGCAGTAACAACAACTCTTTTACAGTGCCTATGAGCGGAAACACTAGCAATTACATCCATCCATGCCAATAATTGCCCTCCAAACAGATTTCCAAGTGTATTCGTATCATTTGGCAAGACAACTTTTGTAGATATTGATAAGGTTTCTGATGCTTTTCCTGATTTCATGTTATTTTTCTTCAAAATTACAATTAAAGAATACAATTTCTTAAAACAAAATTCGTTTTTTACAAAAAAATTAAAACTTGTCTTTAAAAGTTTAAAAAACTTGTCGTTAATAGCCTATTGACTATATTTACAACCGATTTAAAGAGTCCTATGGAGAAACTTATTACTGCATTTCCGCAAAACATATTAGACGCAATAACGATTGCCGAGAGCGCATCGTTTAAACAACCAACAAACCCTATACAAAACATCATCATTTGTGGAATGGGTGGGTCTGGAATTGGAGGTAAAATTGTCGCACAATGGATAGAAAACGAAGCAAAAATTCCAGTTATAATTTTAAATGACTACTCGTTACCAAAATTCGTTGATAACCATTCATTGGTGATTGGTTCTTCCTATTCAGGAAATACAGAAGAAACGTTATCTGCAATCTACGAAGCGCATAGTTTGGGAGCTCATATTATCGGAATTTGTTCTGGTGGAGAACTAGAAACTTTTTGTAAAAAAGAAAATTACGACTTTGTAATAGTTCCTGGAGGAAATCCACCGCGATCTGCCATTGCTTTTTCAATAGTGCAATTAATTAATATTTTTATTCAATTAGGAATAATTAGTAAAAATAATCTTGAAGAAATTAAAATCGGTCAACAATTATTACTGAACGAAGAATCATCTATTCATGCTATAGCTAAAGAATTAGCTACTTTTTTATCTGGTAAAGTTGGTGTGTTCTACGCGGTTTCAAATTACGAAGGAGTTGCAATACGCGCAAGACAACAATTCAACGAAAATTCCAAATTATTATGTTGGCACCATGTTATTCCAGAGATGAATCACAACGAACTCGTTGGATGGGGAGGTGGAGATGACCGTTTTGCTGTTGTATTTTTAAATACGAAAGATTTAATTCCTAGAAATCAAAAGAGATACGATATTTCAAAAGATGTAATTTCAAAGAGAGGAGCAAAAATAATGGAATTGGACGCAGTCGGTGAATCACAAATTCAACGGTCGTTATACCTTATTAATCTTGTTGATTGGGCATCTTTTTACTTATCAGAAATTAAAGGAGTAGATATAATGGACATAAAGGTGATTGACTTTTTAAAAAGTGAATTAGCCAACTTCAAATAAGCAGATGCTTCCCATTGTTCAATTTTTAGACCTTGGTCTTATCGACTACAAAAAAGCGTGGGAAGAACAAGAAAGATTGTTCAATTCAACGATTCAACAAAAAATTCAAATTAGGAATGGCGACTCAACGATTATAACTAAAAATTATCTGTTGTTTTGCGAGCATCCTCACGTTTATACGCTTGGTAAAAGTGGCAGCGAATCCAATCTTTTATTGGATGAAAAAGGGTTAATTGGTCATGAAGCAACCTACTACAAGATCAATAGAGGCGGCGATATTACGTATCATGGTCCAGGTCAATTAGTAGCTTATCCCATTTTTGATTTAGACCAATTTTTCACTGATATTCATAAATACATGCGCTTTCTAGAGGAAGCGGTAATTCAAACTTTGAGTGAATTTGGAATTGACGGTGGACGTGTAGAGGGACTCACTGGTGTTTGGATTGATTTTGATTCACCACATCCAAGAAAAATATGTGCTTTGGGGGTAAAAAGTTCCCGTTGGGTTACGATGCATGGTATTGGATTTAATGTCAATTCTGATCTTTCCTATTTTTCTCATATTATTCCTTGTGGAATTGACGATAAAGCTGTAACTTCCATGCAAAGAGAATTGGGATATGTCCTCAACATGGATGATGTCTCAGAAATCTTGAAAGAAAAATTAGCTGACCAATTCCATTTTAATTATGGCATCTACACCGAATAACCTTTTTGGACTTCTGAAAAAAACAGTTCGTTTTTTTCTATTTACTGTTTTAGCAGTAATCATTTTAGCCAATCTTTTTATTATTCTTTCTGGAAGATTTTACATTTACAAAGGAATTAGATATACTTATTTGGCAGGTCAATCAGGGCCAAGCATTTATGAGTTAGATATTTTTCCTCATACTACACTGGCAAAATCAGATTCTACAATTCAATGGATACCTTCAGCAAATTTCAACAAAAAGCAGCCATCTGCTCTTGATTTAAGGTTCATGAATAGCCTCGAAACGAGGGCGTTCTTAGTTTTCAAAGGAGACTCACTTGTGTTTGAAAAGTACTTTGATCAACATACTATTAATACAGTTTCAAATTCATTTTCAGCCGCGAAAACTGTTGTTGCATTATTGATTGGAATAGCAGTTGATGAAGGCAAAATCAAAAGTTTAGACGAACCTGTTTGCAACTATATTCCTGAATTTAGCGCTAATGGTAAAGAAAAAATAACAATTCGGCATTTATTAATGATGTCCTCTGGATTAAGTTGGGAAGAAAGTGCTTCAAATCCACTTTCTGATAATGCTGAGTCTTATTATGGATCTAATCTTTATGGGTTAGTTACACGACAAAAAGCAATTACACCACCAGGAAAAACATTCAATTATCAAAGTGGAAATTCTCAACTTTTGGGATATATTGTTGAAAAGGCAACAGGTAAAAGTGTTTCAGAATACACACAAGAAAAAATCTGGAAGCGCATAGGCACGGAACATGAAGCGTATTGGAGTTTAGACAAAGAAAATGGGGATGAAAAATCCTTTTGCTGTTTATACGCTACTGCCCGTGATTTTGGTCGACTCGGTAAATTAATTTTACAAGAAGGGAAATATGGCAAACAGCAAGTAATTCCTTTGTGGTACATGAAAGAAATTTATAACGTGCCTAGCATAACAACTGAGGAAAATGTGCCAAATCAACGTTATGGTTTACATATTTGGACATACAAAGGGGAAACAAATCCCATTTACTATTGCCGTGGAATAAAAGGTCAATACATAATTTCAATTCCGAATGAAAATTTGGTTATTGTTCGACTCGGTTTAAAACGAAACGATAACTTTGTAATTCCTGAAGAGCAAAAGAAAAATAAAGATTTCTGCAAAAAAAATGAAGCGAAAATCGGTCATCCAACAGACTTCTTTAAATTTCTTCGTTTAGGACGAAAATTAGCGGAATAAAAGATTTGATTAAGAATGAAAGAAGGATTATTTGGGCCAAAGGTTGAAAATGTTGGCGTTGCAGTTGTACAAGATTTCAATGAAGAAAATATCGAAATCTTCAATGTTTATTTATTAAATCTTCGTGATGATATCAT
>CANNKP010000084.1 GCA_947505255.1 Flavobacteriales bacterium | reverse complement strand
TTTTCAGTAATATTAAACACTCTGTATTATATATCATTTGACAAAGTGCAGTAGCCAACATCATGTGAACATGACCTGTGGTGAAATTTCTTGAATTATAATCAAATCGATTATCTTTTATCTTCGAAAGCTTTAAATCAATTTCCTTCAACAGATCATTTGAATATCCCCAAATACAAGAATCAATAAAACATTTTAAACCAAAATGTTCATTCATGTATCCAGCAAACTGAAGAGCAATGTCATGATCTGTATGAGAATGTGAAATAAAAATATCGCATTCAATTGATGGAAACCAATTTTTAATTAATTCCGTGCCGTCAATATTTCCATTCGGTTTAAGGAAACTATCTAATTTTTGGAATACGATATTTTCATACTCCTTAAATACCTTTTCTCCCTTTATTTTGTATTTATTTTGGTCATCCGGATTTTTAAATCCATTAAAGGGAAGTTCAAATCCTTTATACATTTTTATTGTGTTTATGGTTGCTCATAACTTATTTATTTGCGATCAAAAAGCCCCCAAAATATAAAATTTGGATGTATAGGCGAACAATTTTACCTCAATTTTCAAAAAAAACAATAGCTATTTCCTTTTCAGGCGAGAACTAAAGTAGATGTATTCTAAAAACGAGTCGAATCTAAGAATAATCTTATTAGTATGAACTGATTTGTTAAAAGGAAGTGCATTTTGTTGAAAAAACGGGAGTTTTCAACTATTTGAAGAAGTTGAAGCGGAAAGGATTTTTGTCTATCCTAAAAAACACCACGTATTTCAATCTTTTCCAATTTTTCGAATCGATTGAGACTTCTCAAAACGTGTTTTTTCTTTTCGTTACTTGGAAGATCAAGGTAAATCGTATAAAAGGCCTCAGAATCTTTGATGAATTCCCATTTTCGTATGTTCAGTTTGGTTTTTTTAGGTTCGTGAAGAAAAAATGTGATTTCCAAGGTTTGAAGCGGCATTTTTAAATTTTGTAAGAGCTCAATTTTGCTGAGATCAAGAGATTTATCCGTTTCATTTCTGATTTCAATTTTCAGGGATAAAATTTTGTCTTGACTCAGTACTAACTTCTTTGACCGATCTAAATCGTATGCCCATTCTCCGTTTGAGTCAAGATAATACACGAAAGAATCTATGATAGATAGCTGATTGTTCTCGAAAACAAGTGGAATGGGTGAACACTTGTCATAAGATTCTGGATAAATATAAAATTCAGGGAAGCCATAGTCTGGCCGGGCACCTGACAAACCAGCTTGTAATTTAATTTTTCCCAATGAGTCATACGATTGAAAAATCCGCATCTCCACTCCAAATTGTGCATTCGTATCAACAGGACATTTTATAATTGGGGCCTGCGCATTCACACTGCCTACTACCAATACAAACCAAATTAATACGAATCTTCTATGCATATTTTCAATTCAATCTTTTGTGATTGGTATTTGATAGAACCTTGCAGTTTACAAATATCCTCAGGCAATTGTGTTACTTATTTGCTCTTATAAGTTTAATCATTTTTTATTCCACAGGTATAAAACGATAGGTTTTCTGTGTGAAATCCCTTCGGTTAAACAAGGAAATAATGTCGTTTGCAGCTAATTTTAGAAACATCATATCGCCCGTTGGGTCTAATGTCTTCGGATAAAATAACCATGTTGCTCCTGCATCAAATGACAAATATATAACCTGAAGATCTGTATTAATCAAGTAAATATGGTCGCCATGTTCTAATATAAACATTCCATCTCTAAGCGGATTTTCTATTATTTCAGCATAGTTCACCATTTTTACGCCGTTATTAAAGAAAAAGGTATCTCCAATAATTTTAAAGTTTTGATAATTCATTCTAATTTTTGGCTCTTTATAATGTGGGCTTTTCTTAAAATCATCCGTTCCTATTTCAAATATCCATTTAGCATTCTTTATGACCGCATAAATTTGATGGAGATCACTTTCTTTATAATTAGATGAATTGTAACCCCAAGAACCAATAAATACTGTATCACCAAACCCTTTACTAAAGTGATAATTCGCATAAATCGTATTATACGGAACATCGTCTGGTGTTAAAAACGTTTCAACTATTTTTCCGTTTTTTATTAAATAGTAAACACCTTGATCGATTTGATACTTTTTATCTGGGTGCTTAATCTTTTGTACTTTATAACCTAATGCATAATTTTCGTCTAAAAACTCAAATGTATAAAACTCATATTCGTTGCATAAGTTGGTGAAATTTTTATCTACGATCCAATCCTTGCCTTCATTATATGATTTATACATTGTCTGTTCATATTTAGCCCATGATGCACATTCAATTAATGGCCTTATGGTATCAAAACGATATGCCATTCTTAAATAGGTAACGTGATTAAATGTGTCGACCAGGAAAAACCTCGAATTGGACCCGAATTCTTGAGGGTTTTCTTGAGGAAACCAATGTTCTACTTTGTGATTATTTAGATCAATGCGTGTAAAAAAATCCTTGTAGCTTGTGCAATTATTCTCAGACATGTGATAATCCATCATTGTTATGTATACATTTTCTTCATGCGTAGGGTAAATTTGACTATCAATATGGCCTCCTTCGTAAGGAGAAGTATCTTGCATAAATTCCATCGGAATAAAGTTGTATTCAACAGTTGCATAACCTTTCAAAAATTTATCGGCTATTTCATTTTCAATGCGCATTTTATTTGAATTTTCACTTTCATAGGATTCTAAATGAAGGGAATCAAAGTCAGCTTTTGAAAGTATTAAGTGATGCTGATCTATATTCTTAAACTCACTTCCTGAAAGTTGGGGCAAACCTTTGAGTGCATGCATTGTCCAATGGGGGAAATAATGGTAGCCTGGAATAAATCGTAACTCCTTTGAAAATTCTGATTGCTGAAATAAATACATGGTATCATTTCCTTGTGCAATTTTGATAACTGAAGTTGAATGTGTAAGTCTTAAATAGAAATCATTTACATGAATGTAATTAATTGAGTTAGGATTACTATACTCGCTGCTTAGAAAAATACCCCGATCGTAGGGTAGAAGAATTATAGAGTCTTCAAGCCCTATTTTTGTTGTAATTGGCTCAGGGAATAGCGGAATACTGTCCGGATGGAACCAGACATCATCAATTCCAATCTTGTATTTGTGGTTTTTACTAAATAGTATAGTTTCTCCAGAACCATCCAAAATTGTATAGTTGTATTCTCCCGGTGGAAAATAGTGTTGACCCGGTTGGGCTCTAAAGGATGAAGTAACTATTAAAAATAATAATAGAATTATTAATCGCATACAACCGTTACCTCTTAATTAAGAATTCGTTCAATTAACTGGGAACAAATTTTCTTGATTTCACTAATTGTTTAGGAAATGGTATATAGAATGGGTTAGTGGCTAATTTTTCTTCTTTTCTTGTAAACGAACTTTTCAATTTGATTTAACTTTTCAAAATCCCATTTTTTGATTTTTCGCTTGAAAGGAATATAGTCTTCGTTAAAGTTCATTGAATTATGGGTATTTCTGGTATTCCTTCAAAACAAGTTCAATCTAGGAAGAATCTTTAACGTACGCAATTGGTCGGGAGAAAGAAATGTTTTTTGTTCAGAGAAAATGGGAGAGATTTGTGGAAAGAATTCAAATTTCAATTAATACAACCAAACCAAAAACTAATGTCCCTAAGGGACAAAATCGCAAATGATTTATCATTTGCTAGAGCTATACAGTCCCTATGGGACAGATATTGTAACAAATTGTATTCAAAATTCATTAAAAGAAGAATTCAAATTTCAATTAATACAACCAAACCAACAACCAATGTCCCGTAGGGACTAAATATCTCTAGCAAATTTCAATTTGCGCATTTTTTTGTCCCGTAGGGACTATACAAACCATCATTGAAACGCGAACAATTTATGTTGAATATCAACATTCGGCATAGTCCCTACGGGACAAAATCGCACATGATAAATCATTTGCTAGAGCTATGCAGTCCCAATGGGACAGATGCTCAAACCAAATTGTATTCCGAAATTCATTAAAGGGATGCACTATCTCCGATGTGTTAAAATTGATTATTAGTTCAAAACAACATATAAACCAATCGTTGGACCAGATAAGAAAAGAAATTTATCATCTTATTGATATTTCTCAAATCGAGTTCAATCTAGGAATAATCTTTAAAGTATGCAATGGGTTGGGAGAAAGAAAGGTTTTTTGTTTTTAAAACACCTAATTATCTTTTTTATAAATGTATTCACGACAATAAACTTGCATTTAGTGGTTGAATCTGCCGTTCGTTATAAGTTGCTTAAAATTTTGGTTTTTCTAAAAAAAATAATGTAAATTCGGAATGTGCTTTTTAAAAGTAGTTTATATAACCCGATTCAAAACTTGACTATGCTCTCTTCGTTGTTCAGAATATTGTTGTTACCATTCGTTTTTTGTGGTCCGTTTATACTTTTCACTAGTTTTAATGAAACCAAAAATGGGGAGATAAATATTGTTATCCCAAATCTCAACAAGGTGAAGGGAAAAATACAAATTGGATTGTACAATACAAAGGAAAACTTTCCGAAAATTGGCAAAGAATACAAGACATTTAGTATCAAAGTTGAAGACGGTACATTTAAGTATACCATCAAGAATTTACCTTCAGGAGAATATGCAATTGCATTATTTCACGATGAGAATTCTGATGGTGTTTGTAATGCGAATTTCTTTGGGGTTCCTACGGAATCGTATGGTTTTTCAAACAATATCAAACCTTTTCTATCTGCCCCTTCTTTCCATGAAACCAAATTCAGGTTGGACAAAGCTCGGGCGCTGAGTATTAAATTATTTCATTAATAGTTGTTAGTAGTTCTTGAAAATAGTTATTATAAGGATGCCTTAACCGTATCATTTATTGCTTCTTGCATATCCGCATTTTCATAGCCTAAATGGCGCATTGAATCACTTGTGTCTAAAAATGTACATGACGTTTGAGTTGTGATAAAATGGTACAAATTCAATCCAACTTGTTTATTGATTAAACGAAAATATCCATATGTCAAAAGAGCAAACACTTTCACGATAAATGTTGGGACAGTAACAACTATTCTTTTTTTACCCAGTGCATTACTGATTTTCGAAATAAGTTCTTTCCAACTAACATTTTCGCCACCAACAATCCAGCGTTCAGAATGCTTTGCATGTTCAATTGCTCCAACAGTTGCTTTAGCAACTTTTTCAACAGATACGATATTTGTTCCACCACTTGTGTAAAAAACCAGACGTGAATTTTTGATGTATTTTACCAACGGTTTCCAAAGAGGAATTTTCCCTGGACTCGATCCAAAAATATAAGGAAGCTCCAAAATGATAACAGCAGTTTCATTTCCTGCTGCTTCAATTGTTTCTTCCTGTTGCAGCAATCGACTGCGAACGTATGGATGACGCTCTGACATTTTCCATTCCGGACGAGTTCGGTTAAAATGAGAAAAATAAGATCCTAAAATGATGATTTTTTGTAAGGGCAATTGTTTTGCTAATTCAGCTAATCGGACACAAGGCAAAACGTTCTCGGCGTAAAAGAAAGTTGCTGCATCTTCTTTCGGTATTGTTCTATCGTCTGCACCACCGGCAAAAATGACATAATCAAAAGGAGCTAACACTTGCAACAATTCTTGATCCGACATCTTTTTTAAATCCACTTCAATGATTGGAGCTTCAGCATTTTCATCATGTTTGTTGTTTCTACTGCCTATAACAGGTTCATAACCACGAATTTTTAATTCCTGAACGATGTGGTAGCCAACAAACCCCAAACCTCCTACAATCAATACCTTTTGTGCCATTATATTTTTTTATGTTCCTTCAACCATTCTAGTCCATCACGAATACTTTCATTCATAGAACGCGCCGAATAACCTAATTCACTTTTTGCTTTTTCACTGGAAATTTCACAATTCGATTGCAGCACTTTAATTGCATAAACTGTAAACATTGGTTTTGCTTTGATCAATCGGCAAGCACTTTCCAAAACCCAAGCCGACCCAATTGCAATTGGCAATGGAATCCGAATTTTTGGTTTTTTCATTTTTTCTTCATGACTAGATAGAATAGTGAAGAATTGATTAAGAGTCATTCGTTCTCCTGCTAAAATATATCCCTCACCTTTTCGCCCTTTTTCCAGAGCTAAAAGTAAGCCATCAACAACATCTCTAACATCAACGAAATTGTATTCTCCATCAATGTAAACTGGTAACTTATTCGCTGCATAATCGCGAATCAATCTTCCAGCCTCTGAGCCACGATAATCGTGTGGCCCCATTACACCTGATGGAAAACAAATTACAGCATCCAAGCCTTTATCAACCGCTTCAAGAACACGTTTTGTTGCAGCAGCTTTCGTTCTGGCATAAGCACCAAATAAATCTTTTCCTGTAAAATCGCTATCTTCGATAATAGCTGCACCATGTTTCCCTTCCGGTAAAGCATGAACAGAACTTGTGTAGACCAATCTCCTTACTCCATGGCTCAAACAGGCATCAACAACATGCTGTGTACCATATACATTTGTGTCGGTTAACTCTTTTGAATTAAAAGAAGAAATAGAGATTATACCTGCTAGGTGAAAAACAATCTCAGTACCTTGAACTGCGGCAAGTACATCTTGAGCATTCCGTAAATCACCTTTCACCACTTCAAAATCGAGATGATTTAACCACATGGGCTTTTCCCCTGATTTTGTCATCACCCTTACAGGCTTGCCTTCTTCGATCAATTTTCTAACAAGAACATTTCCTATATGCCCCGAACTTCCGGTTACTAGAATCATAATATTTAACTTTCGATTAACAAGGATACTGTTTTTTCGTGCGGATGTCAATAGGCTAATCGTAAAAAAATCAAAAATATCCTTTACTGGATATTCCAGCTATATTGACCATGTTAGTTTTAATAAAGCAATAACCAATACCGTTCCACTGTCTTGCTAAAGTTGTTAAATCTAAAAACGAGTAAAATCTAGGAATAATCTTTAATGTGCGCAATGGGTTGGGAAAGAAAGTGGATGTTGTTGAGAAAACAACTGTCAATTAAAACTACCAAACCAATAATGTCCCATCGGGAGTACATAGCTATAGCAAATGTCAATTTGCGTATTTTTTGTCCTTTAGGGCCTATACCGTTCAGCATTGAAACGCACCGCGAAGTAAACAATTTATGTTTCAACAAGATCATTCAATAAAAAATCACATATTTTTTTTAAACAAACAGATAATTCGAAATAACAAAATAAACGAACCAAATTATCTCCAATCACTATTTGACAAGGACTATTTCTTTACCTCAACAAATCAACATCAATCTTACTTGTCCATTAGTTTCTAATGGTGCACGATGCACACACGGAAGAACCTTACTCTCAGGATGATCAATCGCCAATCTCCATATGTGTCCAAGACCTAAGTTGACAGGAGTAGCCGTAGGTTTCGCTTGATAATGTAAATCAAAGAAATATTCACTTAAAAAGGCTTGAAAACCACCGTCTTCTGCTCCATAGAGTTTTTGAAGTTCGTGCCGAATTTCGGGAATGAGAATTTTTTGTTCTGCTTGTGAGTTGGGAATAAGTTCACTTGAATCGCCATGATAGGTGCATAAAAACGTATCTGTTGGAATAGGGGAGCGATCTACATGATACGAGTAAACATCGGTTGGAAAAAACGGAAACGCATCATCTCGTTCATAATATTTGATCAAATTAAGAATTGGAGAAGCACCATGAGCTTTCAATAATTTTAAATCAGTGATAAGAATTTCACGAGCAAGATTTCCTTGTTCACTCAACTGAAATGCACGAAGTTCCTCTTCACCCAGTTCTACCATGTTTCCTTCAAAGTCAACCTTTTTTACAATCTCAGAGAAATCACCGATTAATTCACGGTTCCAACAGAACGCATTATTTTCTCCAAGAAAATGTGTTGAAACAAGGTCGTGAAAATTCGTGACCGTTTGAATTTGATTGTTAGAAAGCGTTAATTTAGTCATGATTGTAAAAGTAGGAAATCATTTGAACTAAATAAATCTCAATTTTTCGCTTCCTTTTTAATTTAGAATTTTAAAACCTTAAAAACTAATTTCTTGAAGATGATTTATAATTCTCAATCAACTTATTCAAGTACAATTTTATTAGTCAGAAGCTTATTTCCTGAATTTGCTTTTAACAAATAAATCCCCTTTGGCTCCTTACTAAGATCTATAGATCCATTCGCAGAACGTGCTTTATAAACGACGGTCCCTTGTAAATTATAGATTTCGATTTCAACATCTTCTAAGTTCAAATTAGCTGAATTGATTGAGAAAATTCCGTTTGATGGATTTGGTGAAATAGTTATTCCTTTTAAAGCGTTTTCATTCAATCCTAAACCACTTATTGTAAAACAAAAAGAAGTATCTGCACAACCACCTTGCGTATTGATTACTGCAAAATTGCCATTCGTTGAAGGAATAAAAACTTGATCTGTTGCATTTATAACAAATGAATTATCAAAACAATCAATCCATTGGTACGTTCCAACTGAAGAATTTGAAGTTAAAATACCTAAACTTTGGGTTAAAGAAGTATCGATAATGGTAACAGTAACATTCAAAATCTGAGATGCTGATGATCCACAAATGTTGTTAGCAGTAACTAAAATGTCCCCACCAGTTGAAAAAGAAGCGGTCGGAATTGAATTCACTGTCGTAGTTCCTGTCCATGATGCAGGCAACGTCCACGAGTAATCAACAGCGTTTGGATCGTTGGTGACAGAATAGAAATTGGAACTATTTTCACAGATAATTGCATTTCCCTGAATAATACTTGGCATTGAGGGAATAGAGGTAGTGTTAATTGCTAATGTTTGAGATGGAGACGCTCCACAGCTATTATTTGCCGTTACAGTTACGTTCCCACTTGTTACGTTTGATGTTGTATTGATTGAATTTGTGGTTGAACTGCCCGTCCAACCAATAGGTAACGTCCAAGTATAAGAAGTTGCTCCAACAATTGGTAAAATGTCATACGTGTTTGCTGTCGAAGCTCAAATACCAGCATTTCCGTTTATTGCTGCCGGTTGCGATAAAACACCGTTTGCTACATTAATAGTGAGTGTTTGTGGAGCAGAGGAGCCGCAAACGTTAACAGAAGAGATTAAAACATTCCCACTCGTAATAGATGCAGTTGTCGAAATTGTATTCGTCGTGGAATTTCCAGTCCAACCCAACGGCAAAGACCAAAGGTAGGAAGTTGCTCCAGGAACAGATACAACGTTGTACGAATTCACTGTTAAAGCACAAATATCAGAATTACCATTCACAATTGAGGGAGTATTGGGTGTGCCGTTCACAACAGTTATTGCTAATATTCTTAAAGGAGATGACCCACAACTATTATTGGCAGTAACGGTAATATTCCCACTTAAACTGCCGCACATCGTCGAAAAAGAATTAGTTGTTGATGCGCCTGTCCAGCCAACGGGATACGTCCATGTGTAAGAAGTGGCTGTAGGTATCGATACTACCGAATACGTATTTGAAGAGCTTGCGCAAATAGTTGTATTTCCAGTTATTGGAGCTGGAGTAGGAGGGATACTAGCCACCGTTACCGCTAATGTTTGAGCCGAAGAGGAACCGCATGTTACATTTGCTGTAACTGAAATATTCCCACTTGTTGCACTTGAAGTTGTGGTGATTGAAGTTGTTGAAGATGTTCCTGACCAACCTCCAGGTAATGTCCAGGTATAAGATGTTGCTCCTGCGACTGGAGAAATACTATACGTGTTCGATGTTCCTGAGCAAATTGCAGAGTTTCCTGTTATCAATCCCGGTTGAACTGGTGTAGGGCAAGGAGAAACGACAATTGTACCTTTCATTCCAAGAGATGCATGCGGTGTACACACAAAATAATGTGTTCCAACTGCTAATTGCGCTGGCAAAACCATTCCTCCTCCAAAAGCAGTTTGAAATCCTCCTGGCAATGCCGTGTTTCCATTTGCGGTCCAAGTAGTTGAGCTTACTTCACGAGCATCATGCGACCCCGCAATTGTGAAGACAACAGTATCTCCAAAAAGAATATTTGTAGTAGCTGGATTATATGTAAATCCTAAAGTATTAATAGTCCAAATAGTACAAAATGCAGATGTACTTAGTGTAATTAATAGAAGCGTGAGAAGTGATTTTAATTTCATTATATAGAATTTGTAATTTGTAATTCGTGTTTTGTAATTTGTAATTCGCAATTTTTTGAGATAAGTATATAGCTTATTTCACCTGTTCATTTATCCAATTCAATACCAATCCCAACGCTACCGGCGAAAAAGTTTGTTCAATTTCCGAATATTCACTTGGTGAACCTGTTTCACATTCTTGGAACAAATGATTTAACAAATCTAATTCTTTAATTGT
>CANNKP010000083.1 GCA_947505255.1 Flavobacteriales bacterium | reverse complement strand
TTCATTTCAGGATAATATTGAAAATGTGAATCGTTATTAACTGTGTTTACGATAATCCCTAGGTTGATTGGGTCTCCCCAAGTTGAACCTAAATTTTCAACAACATAAATATCCAATCCACCCATTCCTTGAAGACCATCTGAACTATAAAATAAATATCGTCCATCGCCAGAAATGAATGGAGTCGTTTCTCTACCGATAGTATTAATAGTGAAAGGCAACGGTTTTGCATCTCCCCAAGATTTTCCTGTTTTTTGACTTACATAAATATCTGTTGAACTTTTATCTCCTTTTCGATCCGAAACGAAATACATCGTATTTCCATCAGCCGTCATTGTTGCAGATCCTTCAAAGAAAGAGGTATTGACAGACTTACTACTTATTCTGTGTGGTGTTGACCATTTTCCTTTAGAACTCATTTCAAAGGTGAAAATATCTGACCCTTTGGTCGTCTTTTTCGCGTTTGTAGCAGTAGTGTTGACAGTCATTAAACCTTGCAGACCGTCTCTAGAAATAAATGTTATTGCATCAAAACCGTCAGAATTAATTCTGCCTAACTCATTGGTTAAACTGTCCCAATCTTGCGTATCATTATTCCAAACAGCACAATAAGTATCTTCAAAAAATTCCTGATCATCTGGATTCATACTACCTCCTTTTGTGTCACTTCTTCGAGATGTAAAATATAAGTTTTTCCCATCTCCAGTGATGATAGGGCAATAGTCACCATAACCAGAATTCATCGTTTTAATATCAACTCGTTTTGATTTATTTGGACCCGCTAATTCTGCTTTGGCAAACAGACATTGCTCAATTCTTAATTGTAATTGTAAGTCTTTTGAGCGACCAGCTGAAAGTTTCGTAATAGCAATGTTGTAATTGACCATCGCTGAGTCAAGACTACCAATTCGGTGATAAGATCTACCAAGTAATTCATAGACATCTGCATCAATTTCATCATCATCTAAAGTTACTGCTTCGCTTGCATATTTTAACGCCAATCCATAATTGTTCATGGCATAATGACACTGACTTACCCAGTATGGTGCTCTCCAACTAAATGGATCTTTTACTGCTGCTTCTCTAAATTTAACCAAAGCATCACGCACTTTACCTTCATTAAACTGTGTCTTTCCTTCTTCAATCATTAATAGTGCTGTTGTTTTATCAACAATACTACTCACGGTATCTGGTGGTGAAACAAAATCTCTTGAAAAAAGTGTTTGAGTGGTTAAAACCAATATAAACAAGGAAAAACAAATTTTAAACATAGTTTTCTGAATTGCGTGATCGTTATATTCTTTAAAAGAATTTACAAAAGAAAGCAATTTTTACGTCTCATGGAAATTTGAGCGCTACTATTTTACTGTGTTTCAGTTTTTTCACTTTGACTTTCTTTTTAATTTTAAATCGACAAGTTCATTCATGCCAATAGTTGAAGCAACAATTGCTAAAATTGGTGCTGTGGAAGCAGAAATCCAAAGCGTAATATGTAAAATAAATTGTCCTAATCCAAAGAAGAATCCATTCTGTTTAAATCCAGATAAATTGAAAATTATATGAATATCTACCGGCACAAGAATTAAAAGAGAATAAATGAGCCCAATTGAAATGGCAAATCCACTATGTTGTCTAACAAAGATGATACTTTCATTTATATTTAATTTCCTCCTTTCGTTCACATAATCCATGAAACTAAAGCCGTAATAATAGAAAGCGATGACAAAAATCAGGTAAAAAACAGGTGAGCTTTTAGGATCTTGCCAGCCAATCATTGAGACTAAAAAAATGATAATAAAGAAGAGATATTGCCAAAAGAAATTCCTTAAAGCAATTCGTATTCCTCGCTTTATATCTCTTAAAAATTGGTTCAGATCAAATGGGTATTTATTTCCTGTTAATATTCTTTCTGTTTTTTGACTGAGATGGGCAAGAAGAGGTGACAGTATTATCACTACAACATATTTCGCGAAGTTCATTAAAAGCAAGGCGATAGAAATTTCAAAAAGTAGTTGAATCATTTGCCATACAATCTCATTCATATTTTCAACTTGAGGAACAAATGTTCGTTGTTGAATAATTGCACCAATTTTATAAACCCCAAGCATGAAAATCGCAGGAATCAGAATATACCAATAGAATTTTTGTTCTTTTATGAAAAGAATAGCCTTCCAATAGCTTTTCAGTCCGAAGAAAAAATGAGTCAAAAATTTCATAGTCAAAAATAATCAAACTGAAAGTATAAGACGAAGAATACTTAGGGTTTTGTTATCTTTGCATTTTAAAGAAAAAAAGCACCCTAAAAGGTTATCAATCATCTAATTAAATTAAAATGGAATTCAGTAGTTTGACAGCAATTTCTCCTATTGACGGAAGATATCAAGCAAAAACAAAAGAATTACAACCGTATTTCTCAGAATTTGGACTTATAAAATATAGAGTACTCGTTGAAGTAGAATATTTTATTGCATTGGTACAAACTGGTATTGAACCATTAAAATCTTTCCCTGAAGATTCTTTTTCAGCATTACGCGAGTTATACACCAATTTCTCTGAAAAAGATGCAAACTGGATCAAAGACACTGAAAAAGTTACGAATCACGATGTGAAGGCTGTTGAGTATTTCTTAAAAGAAAAATTGACTGGACTTGGTTTAACTGAATACCTAGAATTCGTTCATTTTGGGTTGACGTCTCAAGACATTAATAACACATCAATTCCATTATCTTTAAAGGAAGCATTGACAGAGCAATATTATCCGCTAATTGAAAAATTGATTGAAAAATTGGAATCTTTACAAAATACTTGGAAAGATATACCAATGCTCGCAAGAACGCATGGTCAACCAGCTTCTCCAACGCGATTAGGAAAAGAAATTAAAGTTTTTTCTGAAAGACTTTCTATTCAATTAAAACAACTAAAAGCTGTTCCGTTTTCCGCAAAATTTGGGGGCGCAACTGGAAATTTAAATGCGCATCATGTTGCTTTTCCAAATCACGATTGGGTAGCTTTTGCTAACAATTATGTCAATACTATTCTTAAATTAGATAGAAGTCAAACAACTACTCAAATTGAGCATTACGATAATTTAGCTGCGCTTTTTGACACAATGAAACGTATTAACACGATTATTTTAGATTTAGACCGTGACATGTGGACGTATATTTCAATGGAATATTTTAAACAAAAATTGAAAGAAGGTGAAATTGGTTCTTCAGCCATGCCACATAAAGTGAATCCTATTGATTTTGAAAATTCAGAAGGAAACATTGGAATTGCAAATGCTCTTTTTGAACATTTGGCAGCAAAACTACCAGTGTCAAGATTGCAACGAGATTTAACCGATTCAACTGTTTTGAGAACTGTAGGAATGCCAATAGCTCATACGTTTATTGCAATTAAATCAACCTATGCAGGCTTAGAAAAACTCTTGTTAAATGAAGCTGCTTTCCAGAAAGACTTAGCAAATAATTGGGCAGTCGTGGCCGAAGCAATTCAAACAATATTGCGTAGAGAAGGATTTCCTAAACCGTATGAAGCATTGAAAGGTTTGACGCGAAAAAATGAAGCGGTTACAAAAGAAACTGTTCACGAATTTATAGAAACTTTGCCAATTTCAGAGAATCTAAAACTTGAATTAAAAAATATTACACCAGAAAATTTTACAGGAATTCAATTAGTTAATTAAAATTAAATCATGAAAATCACCACTTTAATTTTTTGTATTGCAACCCTTAGTTCTGTTTTTGGTCAAGGTTATAATATCGAATGGGGAATTTTGGAAAATGGAACTGGAAGAATGGTTTCGATACTCCCAAAAGAGAGTAAAGATTTTTATGCGTTAAGATGGACTGGAGGCTTTTTATTAGGTTCATATAAGTTTTCCAATCATGAAAATTTTACTGTCACAGCAACAGGAAAATTAGAAATGAAAGCTGATGGTGGCATGGCAAATTTCGAAAGTGCTCAAGTTGTTGGAAAAAAATTATTTGTTTTCCTTTCTGATAAAAAAGAAGGGTCAAATCATTTTTTTATGCAAGAGTATGGAAACGATATGTTGCCCAAAGGTCCGTCAAAAGAATTGGCACATTATGAATTAGAGAAAGGTAAATCAAAAGGTTTTTTTAATTCTATTAGCTCACGAGATAATGAATTCTTTGGTGTTGTTTGGGAAATTCCTGGCAAGAAGGAAGAAAAGGATAAATATGGATTTAAAATATTTGACAGTGAATTAAATGAAGTGTCTGACGGTGATTATAGATTGCCATTTGAAGGGAAATTGTCAACGATAAATGAGCATTACTTATCGAATACGGGTGATTATTTTATCTCAGTAACAGAATTTGAACCTGCTGAAGAAAAGAAAATTTTCAAAAATTATTTGAATTACAAAGCGATGCATATTTTGCATATTACACCAGATGATTTAGAGGATTTTACCATAGATCTTGAAGGAAAAAGAGTTGAAGCAATGACTATGAATTCAGATAATGATAGGGTTTTTACGTTAACTGGTATTTATGGAGAACAAGGAGTTGGAGGTGTAACAGGCTTATTTTATATGCGGGCAAACTTTGACAAACAAGAAGTGATTGATGAAGGTTTTGAGAAATTTGGAAAAGATTTCATTACGCAAGACTGGTCTGACCGACAAAAAGAAAAAGCAGATAAGAAAGAACAAAAGGGGAAAGGTGAACCACAATTGTACAATTATGTCATGCGGCAAACCGAAGTTTTAAAAGATGGAAGTGTTGTTGGTTCCTTAGAACAATACTATGTTGTAGTAAATACGTATCGTGATCCAAAAACAGGAGCAACAACAACTACCTACACATATTATTACAACGATATTATAGCGTTTAAAGTTGGTGTTGACGGTGGGTTTGACTGGCTAAAAAAAATAAACAAATACCAAGTGTCAACAAACGATGGTGGACCTTATAGTTCGTATGCTCGTTTTGTAGATGACGGAAAGTTGTGTTTTATCTTCAATGATCACGTAAAGAACTATGACGAGCAAGGAAAATTTCTGGATGCAGACAAAACGTACCCAGCAAATTTTGGAAAGAAAAAGAATGTTGTTGCTATTGTAGAAGTTGATTTAGAAGATGGAGCAATTTCTAGAAAAACGTTCTTCGACCGACAAGAAATTACAGCATTAGCAGTTCCTAAAATGTTTCACATCGATTACAAAACGAATGAAATGTTACTTTACGCTGTTTATGGTAAAAAGGAACGTTTTGGTATTTTGAAGTTTAACGAATAGGGAGTTAGATAATAGAAACATAATGAAATAACTAATTAAAGTTATAAGTCAATTCTTTCTAACCTGAGGTTTTCCTCAGGTAAAATACTTGTTTTACCTATTGTTTAATGAATAAAATAGTCGTAGGCTTGTACCTTCAAATTGATACTACTATGAAAAAACTATTTACAACTTTATTTATTGGCCTTAATATCTTCGGAGGTGTTGCTATTGCTCAAACAAATACACTGCCACAAAATGGTGACGTTGGAATTGGTACCTTAAACCCAAGTGCTAAACTTGATGTTAATGGACATGTTCGCATAGATTCCACATTGTTAATCAAAGATTCAGTTTTAATTCAAAAAGATGCAAGAATAATAGAAGATTTGAAGGTTGAAGGTCAAGTTTATTTTCCAAATATTGAATATGCAAATGGTTTAACAAATACCGATTTATTAGTAAAAGGTCAAAATGGACAAGTGTTAAAAACACCCGTTTTAAATTTAGGTGAATTAATTTATTCTATCCCCTGTTTTACAGATGCTTCAGGAAACGTTTCTCATCCACTATGGGGTAATGGACTCAATAAAATTTATAATGATTGTCCACCTGTATACGTAGGTGTTGGAACTGATTCTCCAAGAGTAAAATTGGACGTTATAGGAACTGTATCGGTAAATCGAATTACCATTGGGGTTCCAGATCCCGAAAATAGTTTACCAAAGTTCCATATGAAAATGACAGTGAGTCCTTCAAATGTCTCCACAATATTTTTAATAGAAAATACCCAGAGAAGCTTATTCCAAATTAACAATGATGGAATTGTACGTACCAGAGAAGTAATAGTGAATTTAGAGACGAATTGGCCCGATTATGTCTTCGGTAAAACATATAAACTTCAACCAATTGGAGATATAGAACGATATATTGAGAAAAACGGTCGCCTTCCAAATGTACCTTCAGCTAAAACTGTTCAAGAAGAAGGGCTAGCATTGGGCGAAATGAATAAAGTACTACTTGAAAAAGTGGAAGAATTAACACTTTATTTGATTGAACAAAACAAACGGATTGAACTTCTTGAAGAGCAAATCGAAAAAAGTAGTAAGAAATGATTTGTTCAGGAAATATGAAAAAGGTAAATTATAAATCTTTCGGATTATTTGTGGTAGTATTTTCAGTTTCTCTGACTGGATTTTCACAACAAAATTTAGTTCCTCAGCCACTTCCTTGTTTGCTTATTAATAGTCAAAATGCCCCTTCTTTAAATGGCTTGTACACCAATCAAAAATGTATTGAAGTAGGCGGTGAAGCAACTGAAACAGCTATTAATGTTTATGGAAACAATCAAATCAACTTAAAAGCTGGAAAAGAAATACATGTTGCACCAAACACTTCTGTAAAACCTTACGGAAATGGTCAAGTTCATGCATATATTGCCACTGACCCTGTTGAAGTAGTTTGGTTTGAACCCAATTCAACTCCAGGTTTTGTTGGAAAATTTAACCGTTTAGAATTAGGATTTAGACTTCCAGCGGCAGTAAACCAACAAGTAACTAATTTTATTACAAATGGTGCAGGAGGAATAAATCCTTTTGATCCCGACCAAATTGATTTTCGAGTAAACCTCACAGCACCCGATGGAAGTACATTAACCCGTTTTGCATTTTACTACAAGCCTTATAATGAGAATTTATCTGGTTCAAGTGCCAATCCTGCAACGATTCAAAATGACTTTGTTCAAGATACAACATCTTATCCATGGCGATTTAGATTTGCACCTCCAAATGAAGGGTTATGGAAAATAAGTATTGAAATAATAATTACTCAAAGTGGTGCAACACAAACCATCAACGAATCAGGAATTACATTTGTGTGTGTGCCATCAACCCATCAAGGAACGTTAAAAGTATCACACCAAACAGGTAGTGGTGGTGATAACAATAAAGATCGTTGGATGTATTACAGTGTTACCAATGCACCATTTTTTGCAATTTCAGAAAATTTAGCCAATGCAGGAGAAGGACATTATGTTCCCTCAGTAAACAGACGCCATTTAGCTGGGTTACAAAAATTAATTGATGCTGGAGGCAATTTCACTCGTTTTGAATTAGGAGGGCAAAATGCCTTGCCAGATTGGGATGTTTATAATAATTATAACACCAAGATGGATGAAATGTATGCTTTTGACCGAATGGTTAATAAATGTGAAGACAATGATATTTACTTTACACTTTTTAGGCACCATGTTGAGGTAGAAAATAGAGACGATTGGGCAATTGCTCGTTGGCAAAATAACCCTTATAATATGTCATTTGGTGATAATATATATGCTTATTTTACAAGTACAGACATAATAAAAAATCAGAAAAAAACATTGCGTTATATTTTCTCAAGATGGGGGTATAGCCCGAATATGGCAATCTATGGTTATTCAGAAGTTAATAGTTGGTATAAAAAACTAATTGAAGAGGAGAGCCTCAATCTACAAGAAGCCATGGCAACAATTAAAAATTGGATTGAACTTCAACAAGTTTATATAAAAAACACACTCAATAACAACACTTTGTTTAGTCATTCTTATTCAATTATTCCTGAAGATGAATTATCTAATAATGCGTATATTCAAGATTACATTAGTATTTTCCAAATATGCGATATAATTGGTCTTCACAATTATGGTTTGGATAAAAATAGAAATTTCAAACACCGATATGATCAAATTGAGAAGTATTGGAATCATTATTCCAAACCCATAATGATGGAAGAAATTGGATTAGATCCTCCAGCAATGTATTGTTGTACAGGTATTGATTATCATAATAACCTTTGGTCTACTGCCATGATGGGAGATTTTGGAGCAGGCATGGATTGGTGGTGGGATAGGGGAACCTTTGACAATAATTATCAAGTTGATTTGTCGCTTTTAAAAACATTTTTTCAAGATGAAAATTTAAGATTTGGAAATTTTGAACCTCAAAAATGGGACGATGCCATCAATTGGGAAAATAGAAAGTTAGAAAATTTTGCTTTAGTTCAAGGCAATAAAGAGCGTGTAGTAGGTTGGATTCATAATGCAACTTATTATTGGCGCAATTTGGCTGCTGAAGGGAATTGCATTCAAAATTTAGTAGATAATAATTACTCTCTAAATTCTGAATGTCATGTAGCTTTAGACCCTTATGGAATTCCCGTAAGTTACAATCCTTGGGAAAGTTACTATCCTCGTCCTTTTCATGAAATGTATGATCCACTTGTTGAACATATTATTAACGGGTATAATAATGATGATTATAAAGACCATTTTACAGAAAATGGAGGTGTGTATCCTATAAATTATCAGACACCATTTGAAATAAAAAATCTTAAATCGACTTTAGCCCTTTTCAAGCGCCATTGGTATCAGATTGATTTTTTCGGTACTAATGGGACAATATTTGCTCCTGTACCTGCGCAAGTTATACATACAAATTTAAATGGGAATTTACATCCATATGTTCAAAATTTAGATGTTTTGAATCCAGATTATGCTTATAAAGTTACTTATTTGGGACATTATAAGAGTAAAGTTATGAATGTTGACACAATTAATTATTTGGAAAATGATCATTTATTGAATATTCGAGTAAATACACAATGCTTAATTAATATTTCGCCAAACCCTAACAATGGAGATTTCACTATTAACTCCTCGGACATGATAGGGTGTATTAATGTTTTTAATGAAAAAGGTGAAAACGTTTTAAACAAATCAAATGTAAATGCATTAATTTATGAAGTGAAACTGAATTTATTACCTGGTATATATTTAGTTCAAATTCAAACACAGAATAATTCTTACATTAACAAAAAAATAATTATTTTATGAGAATAATAATTTTCATTATTTTGTTTTTCCCTCTCAAGTCTTTCTCATATAACGATAGTACAAAATTCATCAATAACATCCATTTAGAGTTAAATTGTGGAATTGGAAAAATAAGATATTTTGAGTATTATCAAAGTCCAAGTGGGTCTGATTTGATACAATTTGATGACGTTTCCATAAATTTTTCTGGAAATTTGTTTTATAAAATAAAAAGATTCTCTTTAGGTTTTTCGTGTCAGTATTTACATTTTACTGATGATTCATTTGCGTCTTTGTCTCCTTTTTTAGAATTCAACATCTTGGATATAGTAAAGAATAAAAATTTGTTTTTTGGACCAAGAATTTCATATGGGTATATAATAAGGGGGTATAATAATACAACTTTATCACGTTTTTCAATGGGAATGTCTTTTCATTACAAAAAATTTCATATTGGGATTAATTATGATTGGATAAAACCAAATTATAATAGTATATTTTATATTAAGCCAAGAAACATTTTTCTAGAAATCGGTTACGCCTTCAACCTAGAAACCTTTCGTAAGAAGAAGTGAAAAAAATGACTTAGATTCGTTAATGTAATAATTGTACTATGAAGCTTCTAGTTTTACTTTTCTTGTTTCAAGTGCAAATGTGTTTCTCTCAAAAAGATTCTACATTAATTCGAGATAAGTTTTTTTTAGAAGTGAATGCAGGTATTGGCTTTTTACGTTATTCAGAATTATACAATTCACCGAGTGGTTCTAGTTATGTAGGAAAAATGGAATTATCCGTGGATTTATTTGTTGGTTTGTTTTACAGAACATATAGATTGAAGTTGGGTGTAAATTCACAACCATTATTATCAAAAAATTACTTATCTAATTCATTATCATTAAATTGTGGTGTAAATATGTTAAGTCGCAAAATGTATCCTTATAGTTTCTTTGGACCTTCAATTGCGTATGGTTTTTTTGTGAATCCTAATAATAATTTGACTTTAGTTCCATATAGACTGCAAGTAGGAATGGATTGCTGTTATAAAAAAATACATATTGGATTGAAATATGATTTTTTATATGGTAAAAACCCAAATCAAATAAGAAACGCAAGAAATTTATTTTTAGAAATCGGATATACATTCAACTTAGCATCTTTTCGTAAAAAGAAGTGAATTCATTTTAACCTCTTTTAAAATACCTAAACACGGTTGCAAAAAGTAACCCAAACGCTATAAAAGCAAGGAATTTACCAAGCAAATCACCGAACGTGGAATAAAACGTGATGTCATTGTTCAGGTTGATTTTTTGCTTCAAAGCAATTGGTTCCCACCAGTTAGATGGTTCTATCACATCACCTTTTTG
>CANNKP010000082.1 GCA_947505255.1 Flavobacteriales bacterium | reverse complement strand
GAATTGCATGCACTTGTACTTCCATGACTAATTAGTTTTACGCCCCCTGGGATGGGCTTGTGAATAAATATTGGTAAGCTTTGCAAATGAGTTATGGGTATATATCTGTGTTGCTGATAAATTCGCATGGCCTAAAATGTCTTTTAATGTTTCTAATCCAGCTCCATTATTCAACATATGAGTAGCGAAAGTATGTCTTAACACATGTGGACTACATTTATCCAAACTTGTTGCATTACCAAGGTATATATTTATTTTTCTATAAACAAATTTAGGATATAGATTATTACCATTAATTAACACAAAAAAAACATCTGAACTAAGAGATAATTCTTTCTTCGCTTTTCTATATTCATTAACCAAATCAAATAAACCATTTGAAATAGGAATTATTCTTTCTTTATTGCGTTTACCTAATACTTTTATACTTTGGGCTTGAATATCCTTATCTTTTAGATTGATTAATTCACTTAAACGAATTCCTGTTTGATAAAAAAACTCTACGATTAGCCTATCTCTAATTCCATCGAAATCTTGACTAAAATACTGTTCCGTTTTTTCGACAGACAATTCAGATTCTTTTGCAAACGAAGGAAGTCGTTTCACTTGTTTTGGACCAGAAATTTTAAGTAATGGATTTAATTCAATATACTGTTCTTTTTTTAGCCATTTAAAAAATGTTCGAAGTGACGACAGTTTTCTATTTACAGATTTGTTCTCTATGAGGTTTTCAATAAGGCTCACTATCCAAGATCGAATCAAGTTTGAACGAATTTCTTTAAATTCTTCGATGTTGGTTATTTCTGAAAATTCTATGAATTGCAGAACATCCTTATTGTAAGCAATTACTGTATGATCTGAGTAACGCTTTTCAACCTGAAGGTAGTTTATGAATTTTTCGAGCACAAAAAAAGGAGCCATAGGCTCCTTAACGTATTTTTTAAAAAAAAGTTACTACATTTCTGCAGAACGCAATCTTTGAATATAAGCTGCTTTAATATTTCCCTGACGATTAATAATCGATGGTTTTACAAACTCTTTACGACGACGTAATTCTTTCATGACATTCGTTTTGTCATACTTCTTCTTGTACTTTTTAAGAGCTCTTTCAATGTTTTCGCCTTCTTTAACCGGGATAATTAACATATTTTGAATATTAAATTTTTCTTTATTGGGTTGCAAATATATATATAAAATATTTATTCACACTAATTATTTTAAAATTTCTCTAGAAATAACAACTTTTTGTATTTCCGATGTTCCTTCACCAATTGTCATTAAACGTGCGTCACGCAAAAACTTCTCTGCAGGATATTCTTTCGTGTATCCATAACCTCCCATAATTTGCATTGCCTCATTACCACATTTAACGGCAACTTCACTCGCAAAATATTTTGCGAAAGCACCTTGTTTAGTTAAGTTTTGTTTTCTGTTTTTTAAATCTGCTGCTTGAAAAGTCAATAATTCTGCTGCTTCAACTTCAGTAGCCATATCCGCTAATTTAAAAGCAATTGCTTGAAAATTTGAAATAGGTTGTCCGAATTGTTCTCGTTCCTTTGAATATTTTACGGCAGATTCATATGCTCCTCTTGCTACACCGCAGCTTAAAGCAGCAATTGAGATTCTCCCACCATCCAATATTTGCATGGCCTGTTTAAATCCTTGTCCAACTTCACCAATAACTTGACTTTCATGCACTCGTACATTGTCAAAAATAAGCTCAGCTGTTTCACTCGCCCTTACACCAAACTTATCACCTATTTTAACAGCTGAAAAACCAGGCGTTCCTTTTTCAATTATAAATGCTGTAATTCCATTACTATCAAGAAGATCTCCAGTTCGAACCAAAACAACAGCAACATCGCCAGATAGACCATGTGTAATCCAATTCTTAGCGCCATTAATAACCCAATGATTGCCATCCTTTTTTGCAACGGTTTTCATTCGCATTGCATCAGAACCCGTATTTGGCTCCGTCAATCCCCAAGCACCAATAAATTCTCCGCTAGCTAATTTTGGTAAATATTTTTTCTTTTGTTCTTCATTTCCATGGTAATAAATATGACCTGTACACAACGAATTATGAGCAGCAACACTTAATCCAATACCTCCACAAACTTTACCAAGTTCCATCAATGCAGTAGAATACTCCAAATAACTAAAACCAGATCCACCATATTCTTCTGGAAGATATATACCCAAAAGACCTAATTCGCCCATTTTTTTCATTGTTTCAATAGGAAATATTTCCTCATCGTCCCACTTTTTCATATTGGGTTTAATTTCCTTCTCCGCAAAATCACGCACCATTTGCGTAATCATCTTTTGATTTTCATTCAATTCAAAATTCATTGTAAAGTTTGGTTTAATAGAGTTTATTGATGATGTTTAATTTAAAAGCGTACTAAATTAATAATATTGTCGCAATATGGTTTTAGTTTTTCTTCTCCGTTTAAAAAATCTAATGATACAAGAAAATTAAATCCTACTACATTTCCTCCACAACTTGAAATAAGGGAAGCACAAGCTGCTGCGGAACCACCTGTTGCTAATAAATCGTCGTGAATTAGAATTCTTTGACCTTCCGTAATAGCGTCAGTATGCATTTCAATTGTAGCTTGTCCATATTCCAACTCATAAGCATAACTTACTTTCTTGTATGGAAGTTTGCCTTCTTTCCTGATTAGAATAAAAGGAACGCCCAATTGCATTGCTAATGGGTAACCAAACAAAAATCCACGACTTTCAATCCCAGCAATCGCTTCAATGCCTTTATCTTTATAAAGATCAACCAAATGATTCAGAACATCATTTGAAAGAATTGGATCCAACATGATTGTTGAAATATCTTTGAAAATTATCCCCTCTTTAGGGAAATTAGGCACGTCACGAATCGTACTTATAAGGCGTTGTTCTAATGTCATATTACAAAGATAGATATGGTTTTATCTTTTCAAAGAATTCTTCATCAATTAATACAGATTCTTTGATTTCTTCTATTCTTTTGAATCCAGTTTTTTGAATTCTCATTTTAACAACTGAATTAGCGATGTTCCAATTAAAATATGGGTGTTGTTTAAGTTCCTCAGCAGTAGCAGTATTAATGTGAATTTTTCGAATTTCATTTACATCTAGTACCATAAATTCTTCAATTGCATTATATTTCTCTAGATCCATTTTCCAAACCTCTAACAATTGCTCTTTTTTAACAAAGCCACCTATGCGATCTCGATATTTTATAATATTCTTTGCATAAAAGGAACCAACACCAGGAATTGATTCAAGCTCTTCTTGATCAGCTGTATTAACGTTAACAATAATTTTTGCTTTTTTCTCTGTTTGAAAAGTTTGCGATTGATTTTTCTCGAATACTTTTTTGGTATAAATTGTAGAATCTTTAATCAATTCAAATAATTGAGGTGGAATAACAAATATTTTTTGAAGTTGATCATTTGAGTAAATACCCCGTTTCGTGAACTTCAAAACAATAGCGACTTGTTTTTGGCTTAAGCCTAAATTCAACCAATCGCGCTCAGAATAAGTATTCGGATCAAATTTATGCGGTGGGCGAGAATACTTTTTTAAATTGTATCGACTTTTATAGTGGTTCTGCCTGTTTTTTTTATGAAATTGTTCTTCTTTAAGGACTTTAATTTCCTCCGAAGAAATTTCATAGACTTCTTTTTGCGACAAAGCTTGTAATATTCTCGGGACAAAAACAATAAACAGTGCAATTGAAATCACAATCAACACTCCATTTTTACTTCTTTTTGAAATATATAATGGGTTATCGGTTTTCATCATTTTACACAAAAAAACAGGAATTTCTAATTTATCAATTCCTCAGAAGGTTGTTTCTTATTATTCGTTAAGTAATAAACAGGAATTCCGATTAAAACAATCACCAATCCAAATCCTGCACTTATTGGTTTATATATTAATAAATCAACACATATTGCTGTAGTAACAAGTATATATAATATAGGAATTATAGGATAACCAAATGCTTTATAAGGTCTTTCTGTCTCTGGTTCTTTTTTACGGAGGACAAAAATTCCCCCAATAGTTAAAATATAAAACAACAATGAGGCAAAAGTTGCATATTCTAATAATTCTCCATATTTGCCCGATAAACAAAGTACACCTGCCCAAACACATTGAATCCATAATGCACTTCCCGGCACTTTATTTTTATTTAATTTTTGAGCTTCTTTGAAAAATAGTCCGTCTTTTGACATAGCAGAAAACAATCTTGAACCTGCTAATATCAATCCATTGTTGCAACCAAAAGTTGAAATCATGATTAATACAGCCATTAAGCTAACCCCTAATCCGCCAAAAATAACGGACGCAGCTCCTGCTCCAACTCTATCATTACTGGCAAACATTATACCTTGGCCAATAGCATCAGTTGCTTCTGGATCCCCATGAATAGGTAAAAGAGCCAAATAAGCTAGATTGGCTAAAATATAGATTATTGTGACAATCAATGTTCCCAAGAATAAACTTCTAGGAATATTTTTCTTGGGGTCTTTTATCTCAGCTGCGATAAAGGTAACATTGTTCCATGCGTCCGATGAAAACAATGAATTGATAATTGTTGCTCCCATTGCACCTGCTAAAGCGAATCCAACTAAGGGGACAACAGTAATTATTCCAGAATCAGAAATAGTGGTTTTACTAGCACTCCACATATCAGTAAAATTTTGACTGATTGTATCCGTTTTTAATCCTATTGCCAATCCCAAAACGATTAATGCAAACAGAGCAAACAACTTTGCTGAAGTAAATATCAATTGAATAATTTTACCGTTTTGGATTCCTTTTGTGTTGATAAATGTCAAAAAAACTATACTTACAATTGCTAGAATTTGTCCATAATTTATTTGAAATGACTTTCCAACAGAAAGTACAACTATATCTAATTCAGGAAAAAAAACTGCTGCATATGTTGCGAAGGCAACGGCGACTGCTGCTATCACTCCAGTTTGAATAACTGTAAATACAGTCCAACCATATAAAAAAGACATCATTCGTCCATATGCTCGTTGAATATAAACATATTGGCCTCCTGCATTTGGCATCATACCTGCTAATTCGCCATAACTCAATGCGGCAAAGACAGTAATTAAGCCTGTCAACAACCATAAGACCATCATCCATCCAGCTGAACCAATGTCTCGCATCATTAGTGTTGTCACAATAAAAATTCCGGAACCAATCATTGATCCAGCAACAATACTTGTAGCATCGAGTAGACCAAGTGTTCTTTTCAGATTGTTATCCATAATAAAATAAAATACCTAATTCAAAGAAGAAGGAATATAAATGTTAAGATCGTTTAATCTTCGTTCAATTCTTCAATTGGTTCTTCATCATGATGCGTAATTGCTGCATCCAAGTTGTAGTGATTTAAATTACTTTTTCTACGACCATACAAGAAGTAAATTACAATTCCTATAGCCAACCAACTCAAAGAAAGTAATTGAGCTTCCAAGCTAAGATACCACATCAAATAAATGTTAATTAGAATCCCTAATACAGCTATAACAGGTAAAGCAGGAACTCTAAAAGATCTTGGTAAATCTGGCTGTTTTACTCTTAATACCCAAACAGCGATACAAACCATCAAGAAAGCGAATAACGTTCCAAAGCTCGTCATATCTGCCAATTTATTGATAGGCGTAAATGCAGCAACAACAGCAATTACAACTCCTAGGATATATAAATTACGTTGGGGTGTACCTGTTGTTTTATTCATTCGAGAAAAAACTTTAGGCAGTAATCCATCCTTTGACATTCCAAGGAAAATACGAGATTGTCCCATAATCATTACCATTAAAACAGAAATCAATCCAATTGTAGCCGCAGAGGTAATAATATAACTAGCCCATTTTTGACCAGCAATATCAAATGCGTATGCAACTGGTGCTTTAATCGCATCTGGATATGCTCCTTTTGGATTAAAATCCTGATAATTCATCATTCCGGTTAAGACCAATGAGACAAGAATGTATAAAAAAGTACAGATTAATAGCGAAGCAACGATAGCAAAAGGCACATCTTTTTTAGGATTAATAGCTTCACCAGCTTGCGTTGATACAGCGTCAAAACCAACGTATGCGAAGAAAATTGCAGCAGCTCCAGAAATTACACCTGTGATTCCATAAGCCTCCTGCACACCATTGTCACTTACTATTTTCTTAACATCTGGAATAAATGGTGACCAATTAGCGGTATTAATAAAGAATAGACCTGCAATGATTACAAACAATACAGCTGCAACTTTTAAAATAACGATGAAATTATTTGCTTTTGCAGCGCCTTTAGTTCCTCTAACAAGGATCCCAACAACCAATAGTACAATAAAGAAAGCAGGTAAATTCATTGAAAAACCTGAACCAGTGTAACTTGAAGGATCAGTTGTAAGCCAATCAGGGAGTACAATCCCAAACATTTTGAGGAATTTATTAAAATACCCAGACCAAGAAACAGCGACAGTCATGGACCCCATTGCATATTCCAGAACGAGTCCCCAGCCAATAATCCAGGCTAAAATTTCTCCAATTGTACCATAAGCATATGCATATGCAGATCCTTCTACAGGTAAAACCGATGCAAATTCAGAATAACATAATGCAGCAAAAACACAAGCTATTCCTGCAATAATGAAAGATAAAGATAAAGCTGGACCTGCATGATAATAAGCACCTGTTCCAGTTAACACGAAAATCCCTCCTCCAATAATTGCACCAACACCAATTGCTGTTAAGCTCCATTTACCAAGAACGCGCTTTAATTCGCTTTTCTTCATATCTGCTTCAAATGCGCTCATAGGCTTTTTACGCCATACACTTCCTGCCATTTTTTTTGTTTTTTTAATGAACGACGAATATACTATTTTTTATTTTAACACAAAACTCAGATTAAATCCAAGGTTTCTTCGATTTTTTTAGGATTATAATTCAACTCTTTTCGTGCTTTTGACAAGTCAAATCCCGTTTTTGGTGGTCTTTTTGCTGGTTGATTTAAATCTTTACTATTTGACCTATTTAACTTTTCCGTTGAATATGAAAAATGATTCGCAATACGATTTACAATTTCATAAATCGACATTGTTTCCGGGCCAGAAATATGGAAAATCCCATTTTTACTCAGCTTACAAATCTCTATGCAAGCCCAAGCCAAATCATCTGCCCACGTTGGAGCGCGGAATTGATCATCAATAATCGAAAGATTATCACCTTTTTTTAAAGCCTCTTTTGCCCAACAAATAATATTGGACCTCGACAAATTATTTCCAGTACCATAAACAATTATTGTTCGAACAATTGACCAATCTTTATAATCATCATGAAGCAAAATATTTTCGGCATTTACTTTAGATACTGCATAAATACTTAATGGATTCACTTCATCTTCTTCGTTATAATTTCCTTTTTCGCCGTCAAAAACAAAATCAGTTGAAAGTAATTGAAAATGAGCTTTTATTGATTTTGTAGCATTAAAAAGAAATTCAACGGCTTTTGTATTCACTAAATGACACTCCTGCTGATTAAGTTCACAATAATCTACATTTGTAATCGCCGCAGTATGAATAACATGGGATGGGTTAAACGAATTAAAAATGTGATTAACTTCTGTTTCATTCGTTATATCTAGTTGATGATAGTTCGTTGATGGGCAATCTTGATTTCTATTTTCACCAAGAGATGTTGCTAAAAATTCAACTTCATTCGCTAAACAACGTGCAACAATTTTCTGCCCTAATAATCCATTTGAACCTGTAATTAATATTCGCATTATTTATTTTGATTTATTCCGAAAATAGCATTTAGTTTTTGAATTTGTTCAGCAGAACCTAAAACAAATAATTGTGATTTCGGTACTACTTCAATTTCGAAATCCGGGTTTATAATGTATTCTCCATCCGGAGTTTTGAAACCTACAATTGTAACTCCAGTCAATCTTTTCGCTTCTAATTGGCCTATTGTTTTATTTTGAAATTCAAGTGGTAATTCATTAAATGCTATCGATTCTATATTAATTCCACCACTAAAACCTTGAACTTTAATCGCATTCATGAATTCAATTACATCTGGATTATTGATCAAAGAAGCCATATGTGATCCGCCGATTGAATCTGGCATTATAACATGATTAGCGCCAGCCATTTTTAATTTTGAGATTGCAGATGGCAAAGTTGCTCTTGATACAATGTTCAAATTCTTTTTAATTTCTCGAGCAGATAAAACAACATATACATTATCCGCATCTTTTGGTAAGCAGGATATGATGGCTTTCGCATTTTTAATATTCGCGGACTCTAATATCCCTTGGTTTGTTGAATCTCCTTTTATAAATAAAAAGTTCTCTTTTGATTCATTTTCAATTGTGATTTCATCATTTTCGATTATGACAAAAGGAATTTTAAATTGAATTAAATCCAACGCAACTTGTTTACCTACTCTACCAAATCCACAAATAATTACATGATTCTCCATTATTTTCATTTTTTTCATGATTTTATATTCACGAAGGTTTGCTACATATTCTCCACCTACAATATATCTAGTGAGAGAAGAAATTGTATACGCAAATATACCAAAACACGAGATGAGTAAAAACGCTGTGAACATTTTTCCTTCAACAGACAATTCATGCACTTCACCAAAACCAACTGTTGACATTGTGATAATTGTCATATAAAATGAATCGAAAAAGTTCCATTTTTCTATCAAAACATACCCCAAGGTACCTACTCCAATTATCAAAAACATGAGAATTAGAAAAAAAAAAATCTTTTTAAAAAATTTATAATTAAAAATCATCTTAAAGCTCCCAAATAGTTTTCTTGCGTTTCCTTTGCAATTTAAAATAATGTTTATGTTCTAAAATCCAAGCCATTGCTAAGTATGGTATTAAAGGAGAACCTACGGTTAGAAATGAAACATATATAAACCAAAGTCGCACTTTAGAAATATTAATACCCAGTTTTCTAGCCCACCATGCACAAACGCCAAATGATCGCATTTCGAAGAAAAAAACTATTTTTTGAATTGTTCTCATTTACTTAAAAGTCGTATTCCAATTTCACAAGATAAACATTTTTTTTTTGAACACAATTCATTAACTACCTCTAACATTGATTGTGTTTCTGCAGCATTTTTAGGTATTATCTTATTTTTAATCCATTTATCTATTGTAGAATTAACTTCTGGGGGAATTATTCTTAATAAATCAATCGATTTTTGAATGAGTTTTTCATCCTCTGTTTGCTCTCCATACCAATATATAAAAGGAACAAAGCAATTAATAATAAGCTGGTGCTTAAAAGAAATTGAGAGCTGATGAAATTTACTTAATTGAAAAGATGCATCATTTTTCAACGTTAAAAGCTTCAAAATATATTGGTATAATTCATCTTTATCCAAATAAACAAAACTTACCTCAAAATCGAACTGTTCAATTATTTCAGAAAACTGTTCCAATCGAATCAATGGCGAATTTCCAGGTCGTGTTCCACCAAACTTCCAAGATTGTTTAGACACAAAACCATTTACAAGAGATTTTTCATTTTGGATGATCCTTCTATAAACATTTAAATCAGTAATCGATTTTGGATTTGACAAACCACTAGAAATCATTATTAAATCTGATTGATTTTTTACGTTGTTATTTTTCAAAAGGTTTAAAGGCAATCTATGAGATAATTCCTCAAATGGTAATTGATTAATTTTAGCCCCCATAGCTCTAGCCATTAAAAAATAGAGGATTTGCATAGGATCACTTGAGCCTGCAAACTCAGCAATACTTCTTGTTTTGCGGTTTAATCGATCAATTAATGCTCTTTCTTGTAACGAAACAATTTGTATATCTGGGATTGAATATAGGAGTGACCCACAAAGAATTGTCTTTTTATTTTTTAATAGTAGTTCAAATTTCTCATAATGTTCTTTCTGAATAACATGTTTTAGTTCCAACGTTGGTACTTTTTCCCCATTGATAATTACGTCACCATTAAAATCGTAAACCACATGTAATATCACATTATTATAAGCAAGATCATGTTGATGTTTGTGTGCGAACCAATCCATTGATTTAACGTGTAATTCAACATTACCGGCCCACATTAAGCCATCAATTTCAATTTTCGCATTTAAAAAATCTGGCCCACTTTCATAGCTATTATATTCTCCAATATCTACAACTTTAAATGATCGCCCATCTGCGAGTAACATTTTATGAAAAGGAAGAAGTTTGTATTTCCAGAGATAATGAAGGTACTTTTCTTGCATGGATTTAATATTGCCTTCTTGAAGATACAAAAAAAGCGCTGATAACAATAGACTGAACCCAAAAGTTTAGACAAATTTATTACTAATTATTGATAATAATGAGCTCGATATTTTATCGGGCTCATTTTGTTTAAATTCGACTTGATTCTGTCGTTATTATAATAGCTTATATATTCATTTATTTCTTCTTTTAAT
>CANNKP010000081.1 GCA_947505255.1 Flavobacteriales bacterium | reverse complement strand
CTTGAGTATTTAGCGCATAGTATGGATGATCGATATACGAGTGCAATTACTTCTGATCAATCGCCAGAAGAAAAATTTAAAACGCTTTTTCAAAATCAATTTCATTTCTTTAAGAATAATCCACATTTTGTTGTTGCAGTATTCTCTGACGGATTATTGGAAGAAAGTGAACGAATTAACGAAACCATTTTAAAAATAATGGCCGTAAAAATTAAACACTTAATGCCCATTATTGTAGAAGGTCAACAAAAGAAAGTTTTTACTAATGAAATTACTTCAGATGAATTAATTCATATCGTAATGGGAACATTTAGACTGCAAATGTTCAAGTGGAGAGTGTCAGCATTTCAATTCGATATTGCACGAATTGGGGATAACATGATTCAGTCTGTATTGACTTTAATAAAAAGTAAATAATATGGAAAAGATATTAATTTCACTTTCCATGATTAGTTTGTTTCTATTTAGTTGTGATGACTCTTTTGATGATAAAGCAAAAAAACAAAATGAAACTGTTAATAAAGTAGGTCATCACCACGATTCTGAAATACAAAATATCGAACTCGATAAGGGCGAAAAATGGAAAGTAACTGAAAAAATGTTGGTTATCATTCGTGCCATGGAAAGCGATATTACTGCGTTACCTAAAGTCTATTCAAAAGACTACAAGTTGTTGAGTAAAAAGCTTCAAAAGAATATAGATTTATTGACTTCTAATTGCACAATGACAGGCAAGGCTCATGATGAGTTGCACAAATGGTTACTACCTTTTATTGCACTTACGATTGACCTTTCGGAAGCAAAAGATATAAAGAATCAAGAGAATTGTTTTCAGAAATTAGAAGAATCCTTTGTTCTTTTTAACACCTATTTTAATTAATAAAATCAATATGAAAACCACAATTTATATATCTGTTCTTCTTCTTTTAATTATTTCGTCATGTCGAAAAGGAGAAATAACTGAAACGGATAATTTATTGTATAATGAAATAATTAATTCTGAGTTTACATACTCCAATTTTACACCTGTTATTGTTAAGGGCTTGGCAAATAGTCCTCGAGGTTGGGAGAGATTGAAATTTAATAATATAGCAAATGGGGCTTTGGATGAAAATGGAAGGTTGCCAGCAGGAAGTACTTTTCCGGATGGTTCAATCATTGTAAAAGAAGCATACTCTGATTCAAATGGTGTATTAATTGAATATGCGATTATGAAGAAAGATCCTACTAATAAATATGCAAAAAAAGATTGGCTTTGGGCAGAAATAAATGCTAATGGTACAATCTCATATTCTGTTTCATATAAAGGTGAATCGTGTATTCATTGCCATACTAAACCTGAAAATAGAGACGCAACAAGAACTTTTAATCTTCGATAATTTAGACAAAATGAATATAAAGGATTTACACATTCAAGAAAAACCTATTTCTGCAATTTCGCTTTTTAAAAGTGAATTTGGAAATGCAACTGCAATAAAAATTTTACAAGGTGAAACACTGAAAGAACATATAACCAAAACTCCAGCTCTTTTAATTTGTATGGAGGGAAAAGCTGTTTTTGAAAACGAAAAAGGTAACAAAGAAATACTTTTAGCTGGTGATTTTGTAGCTATTGAACCGATGGTGAAACATTGGGTAGAAGGAATACTTGAAAGTCAATTAATATTATTTAAATAATTTATCATGTCAAAAATACTCATACTTAGGGCAGGTATAGCTGGTCACACGGCTGCTGCGCATCTCAGAAGAAAACTTTCAAAAGAACATGAAGTTTTGGTTGTTTCTCCAAACAGAAATTATCAATGGGTTCCCTCCAATATTTGGGTTGGAACAGGACGAATGAAACCGGAAAAAGTTTTCTTTCCACTAGAGCCATTGTATAAAAGAAAAGGTATTGGCTATAAGCAAGCAAAAGTAATTTCTTTTCATCCAGAAGGTGATGCTCTTGAAACTAAACCTTTCGTAACTGTTGAATACATTTTTGGAGAAAAAACAGGAGTTCAAGAGAAAGTGAATTACGATTTTTTAATAAATGCTACTGGACCAAAACTTGCTTTTGAATTAACGGAAGGGTTGAGTCCAGGAACAAATAAAGCATATTCAGTTTGCACTTATGAACATGCAACACATGCATCAATTGCTTTACATAAATTAATTGATGACATTAAAAATTCTAATAAAAAAGCCAAAATATTAATTGGTACTGGTCATGCTAAAGCTACTTGTCAGGGCGCTGCGTTTGAATATATTTTGAATGTAGAAAGAGAATTAGTCAGGTTTGGAGTTCGGGATAAAATAGAGTTGACATGGATTTCTAATGAAAATGAGTTGGGTGATTTTGGCATGGATGGAATGCTTTTAACGTATGGAAAGAAAACGATGAAATCCAGTGAAATGGTTGAAATGGTTTTTGCAGATCGCGGCATAAAATGGATCTTAGGTGCTGGTGTTTCTAAAATTGAAGACGGCAAAGCTTATTATGAAAATTTAAATGGTGAATTCAAAACAGAATCTTATGATTTTGCTATGTTAATTCCTTCTTTTTCTGGTCATGGATTCAAGGCTTTTGATAAAAATGAGTCAGATATTACTGCCAAACTTTTTAACGGATTTATGATAGTTGATGCCGATTACACGAAAAAACCTTATGAAGAATGGTCGGTGCAGGACTGGCCTGAAACTTACCAAAACCCAAGTTATGCTAATATTTTTGCACCTGGAATTGCCTTCGCACCACCTCATAGTATTTCGAGACCAAGAAAAAGCAAAAATGGAACTGATATTTTTCCATCACCTCCACGAACAGGCATGCCTTCTGGAATTACCGCAAAATTAGTGGCTGATAATATTATTGATTCAATTAGAAAGGGGGAGATTTCACTTGATCATAAAGGCTCCATGGGCAACATGGGAGCAGCTTGTATTGCTTCTGCTGGTTATGGATTGACTAAGGGAAGTGGAATAAGTATTACAACTTTTCCAATTGTACCTAATTACACTAAATATCCAACCTCTCACGGACGAGATTTAAAGAAAACTTTCGAGATATTGGACTTGCAGGTCATTGGCTAAAATTGACGTTACATTATGCCTTTATTTATAAAGCTAAAATGAAACCATTTTGGTGGTTAATTCCAGAATAATTAGAAAGAAATTGTAATTAAATAAACATGAAGATATGGCACAAATAATTTCAAAATCCGAGCATTCAAAAATGCAAAATCCGTTTATACAATTTTTTAAGTACATATTTCTCAGTTTGAAAATCTTGAAAATTGTAGCAGGCGGACATGGCGGTACGCGTAGTATTAAATAAAAAAATTTGACACATGAAGTTAGTAAACATTCACAAACAATATGTTATCCTGTTTTTAACATTATTAGGATTAAATTCTGCTCAAGCTCAGGTTTATACATTGCAACAGTGTATTGACACAGCACAAGTCCACAACAAAAACCTTCAAATGAGTAGAAACTCCATTTCTATTGGAAAGCAAAAAGAGCTCGAAGCAAAAGCTAATTTAATTCCAAAAATTACGGCCAATGCAGATTATAAGTATTATACCAATTTGCCATATCAACTCATGCCTCTTTCTATTTTTGGAGGCCCTGAAGGTCAATTTAAAGAAGCGCAATTTGGTGTTCCTCATAACATTAATGCGAATCTACAAGTTTCAATGCCTTTGTATAATCCACAAGTTTATGGCGCAATTCAAACAACAAAAATAGCGGCTGAATTAACAGATATACAATACCTAAAAACAGAAGAACAAATTTATTTTGAAATTTCTAATCTATATTATAATGCACAAATTTTACAGCATCAAATAGGCTTTATTGATAGCAATCTTGTAAATGTTGAACAGCTATTATCAACTATTCAACTGCTCAATGAACAATTGCTGGCGAAAGGTACAGATGTAAATAAGGTGAAATTTCAAAAAGCTCAATTAACAGCACAAAAAGTAACCATCACAAGTAAATATGAACAAGTTTTAAATGGGTTGAAATATGCAATGGGTCTTTCAATAGAGCAAAATATTTCGATTGAATCAAGTATTCAATATGAAATGCTCATTGAATATGTGAGTTCATTGACTTTAGATATGCGCCTCGCAACAACTCAAAATCGTTTGTTATCAAGTGAACTTCGTACGTTAAATAAATCAAGGTTTTTACCGTCGCTTCATCTTGTTGGAACATTTGGCACGACAGGGTTCGGATACAACAAACAGCCGAATGAATTTTTAAAGTTCTATCCAATCGGGTTTGCTGGGATGCAGCTGTCTTATCCCTTGTTTAGTGGAACGGTAACGCTCCGTAAAATAAACCAGAAAAGACTTGAATTGCAAAACAATGATCTTCAATTGGCTTTGGTTACAGATCAAAATAACCTTCAAGTTCAAAATGCTAAACTGCAACGCATGGCTACGTTGAAATCAATTGAAACAACTACTGAACAAATTGAATTGGCTCAAAGTATTTACGAACAAACTGTGATTCAACAAAAACAGGGAATGGCAACTTTAACAGATGTCTTATTCGCCGACAACATGTTAAGGGAAGCTCAACAAAATTATTTATCGAATATCGTTGAGTACCTAAAAGCAGATTTAGAACTTAAAAAAATAACAGGAAATCTTTTAATTAAAAATTAAGCATATGAATTGGAAAAAAATAATCGGAATTATAGTAGTGCTATTTTTAATAGCTTTGGTTGCAATCAAACTTAAAAATAACAAGGAAGTTACGCAACAAAAAGTATATCAATTTGACAAAGAACAAGCGATTAATGTACAAGTGGACACTATCCAAATTGAGCGTTTAAATGCTGAATTTAATTTTTCAGGAACATTTGAACCAAACAAGGAAACCAAAATTAGCGCTGAATCTCAAGGGAAAATAAACAAGATTTTGGTTGATGTTGGTAGTTTTGTTAAACAAGGACAACTACTCATACAATTAGACAATTCGTTGCTGAAACTGCAATTACAAGCAATTGACGTTCAAATTGAAGGCTTGGTAGCTGATGTAAATCGCAATTCAATTTTAGCGAAAGCTGATGCCATTCAAGGAATTCAACTCGAGAAATCTGAGCTTGGTTTGAAATCTGCAAAAATTCAAAAAGCAACGCTGCTAGAACAAATTAATAAAACAACAATTCGAGCGCCATTCAGTGGTGTTGTAACAGCCAAATTGAGTGAAGAAGGATCTTTTGCATCACCAGGTATTCCATTGCTTCAAATTACAGACATTTCAACTTTAAAGTTCACTTTAAATGTTTCTGAAAATGACTTAAAACAATTTATACTCAATAAAAATTATTCGATTACAGCTGATGCTTATTCTGATCTTTCATTGAATGCTGTCGTTTCCATGATTGGCAGTAAAGCAAACATGGGGAGTAGCTATCCAATTCAGTTTATTGTTAAAAATACTGCGGATTTTAAAATAAAATCTGGAATGTTTGGGAAAGTCACATCGAAATCCCTTGGGTTAAAATCAGCTATTGAAGAAAAGGGAATACTTATTTCTTCATCATCCGTTGTTGGATCCGTGAATCAGCCTCAAGTTTATGTGGTGAAAAATGGAAAAACTTCCTTAAAAAACATCACAATTTCAAAAAAGATTCAAAATAGGTCAGTTGTGTCTGGCGGGTTGAAAGTTGGAGATGTGATTGTAACAAATGGCTTTATCAATCTATTTGATGGAGCAAATGTAATTATCAATTAAAACCAGCGAATCATGAATCTTACAGAAATTTCAATCAAACGTCCTTCGCTGATTATTGTACTTTTTAGTGTGTTAACATTATTAGGTGTAATTGGCTATAATAATTTGAGTTACGAGTTAATGCCTGATTTTAATCAACCAGTGGTCGTGATTAAAACTGTTTATCCTGGAGCTGAACCTAATGAAGTTGAAACATCCGTTTCACGAAAATTAGAAGATGCCTTGGCAAATTTGGAAGGCGTTGATTATTTAGTAACGAAGTCGCTGCCCAATGCCTCAATAATTATTGCAAACCTAAAATATGGTACTGACTTAGATAAAACGATGCAAGACGCTCAGCGCTATATTGATAATATCCGCAAGGATTTACCAACGGATATTTTAAGTCCAGTAATGAGTAAGGTTTCTCCAAATGATTTACCAATCATGTCAATAAGTGGAACAAGTAGTATGACACCTACTGAGTTTTATCAAAAAATGAAGGATGATTATCTTCCTCAAATTCAACAAATTAAAGGAGTTGCTGAAATAACCATACTGGGAGGCGAAGAAAGGGAAATACAGGTAAAAGTTGATCAGGATAAATTAAGATTGTATAAAATTTCATTGTTACAGGTGGTTGAAGCAATTAATCGTTCTGGTTTAGATTTACCTGCTGGAAAGGTTCAAACAGACAAAGAAAATAATTCAGTTCGATTAACAGGAAAGTTTACGACTATTGAAGACATTAACAAAGTTCAAATTGCAATGCCAGTTTCTGGAAGTCCGGTTTATGTGAAAGATATAGCAAATGTTATAGATGGCATAAAAGAGACAACATCAATCAGCCGTTATAACGGGAAAAATGGAATTGGTCTACTTTTAAAGAAACAAGGTGATGCAAATGCTGTAAATGTTTCAAAATTAGTTCGTGCAAAGTTCAAATCAATCGAAGAACAAAATGCAAGTTCAAACGTGAAATTTATTATTGCTGATGACAGCACTGATAACACAATTGCGGCAGTTGATTCGGTAGTTTTTGATTTGATTTTAGCAGTAATCTTAGTTTCAATGGTAATGCTTCTATTTTTAAGAAGTTTTAGAAATTCATTAATTGTAATCGTTGCCATTCCAACTTCATTAGTTACCGCTTTTGCAGTAATGTGGCTATTCGGTTACACATTAAACTTGATGACATTACTCGCTATGTCTTTAATTATAGGAATTTTGGTTGATGATGCTGTAGTGGTATTAGAAAATATTCAAAAACATTTAGACAAAGGAAAAGACAAACGAATTGCTTCTATGGATGGGCGAATGGAAATTGGTTTTGCAGCTTTATCGATTACGTTGGTTGACGTTGTAGTTTTCTTACCGATTCTATTTCTTCAAGTATTTGTCGCTGATATGCTAAAACAATTTTCTGTCGTAGTCGTAACTTCTACACTTACGAGTTTATTGGTTGGTTTTACGCTCACTCCTTGGTTGGCCTCACGAATTGGTAAAAAGGAAGATTTACAAGCGACTAATTTTTTCAATCGTTTCTTGCTCTGGTTTGAATTTCAATTAGAAAAATTTACGAATTGGTATGGTAGACAGTTACAATGGGTTTTAAGTCATAAACTCATTTTCACAGGAATAGTAGTCTTACTTTTTGTGATGACTTTAGGAATAATTAAACAAGGAATAATTGGTAAAGAACTTATCTCAACTGGTGATCAGGGGAAATTTAGAATGGCTCTTGAATTTGATAAATCCACTTCCATTCACCAAAATAATTCTATTGCACAAGAGATAGAAACGTATATCATTCAGCAGTCCGAAGTTGCAACTGTGTTCAGTAACATTGGTGGACCAAGCACAGGAATAGGAAGTTTAGGCGTTGGTTCGGCAAACAAAACAGAATTTACCATTCAATTAAAGTCCAAAAAAGAACTTAATGATTTACCGACCGAAACATTTATGATAAAACTTCGTGAAGATTTAAAATCAAGGTTTCCGAGCATAAATTATTCAATGGCTGCATTGGGTTTGATTCCTCGTTCAGCTCCGATTGAGATTACATTAAGTGGAAGTAATTTAGATTTGGTGATGAAAAGCGGAAATGATCTAAAAGCCATTGTAGAGAAAATACCAGGTGCAGATAATGTGAGGTTATCCGTTGAAGCAGGAAGTCCCGAGTATAAAATTATTCCTGATAAAGATAAAATGCAACGGTTAGGATTGACCACTGCATATGTCGGGATGAATCTTAGAACGGCTTTTACGGGTAACGACGATGCTACGCTAATTGAAAATGGAACAGAATATCCTGTACGAATTTGGTTAAATGAATTTAGTAGACAAAACTTTGAAGACGTGCAACAACTTTCCATTATCAATCCTATGGGATTACCGATGGAGGTTGGTCAATTTGCTAAAGTTTTACAAGATAATTCACCATCTCTATTAGAAAGAAAAGATCGTCAACCATCGGTAACACTTACTTCCGACGCTTTAGGTAGACCATCAGGTACTGTTGCAGATGATGTTGTTGCTTATCTTAAAGACAATCCATTACCAGACGGAATTCAAATGACTTGGGGAAGTGATATAAAAAGACAAAATGATAGTTTTGGAGCGTTAGGGTCCGTATTACTCATTTCATTTTTATTGATTTATCTGATTTTGGTAGCACTTTACGATAGTTTTATTTACCCGTTTGTTGTTTTGTTTTCCATTCCAGTAGCAATCATAGGTGCATTTTTAGCATTGAATTTATCATTGAGTAATTTGAGTTTATTCGCTTTACTTGGTTTAATCATGCTGATGGGATTAGTGGTTAAAAACGCTATTCTAATTGTAGATTTCACGAATCAACTAAAAGCAGAAGGGAAACATTTTAAAGAAGCATTAATTATTGCAGGAAAAGGCCGAATGCGACCAATTCTAATGACAACGCTTTCAATGGTTGTTGGGATGCTTCCAATTGCAATGGCTACAGGTACAGCCGCAGAATGGAAAAATGGTCTTGCATGGGTAATTATTGGTGGACTTCTCTCTTCATTGGTTTTGACTGTGTTTTTAGTGCCAATGGTCTATTATTTAGTGGATACTATTAAAGAAAAAGTAAACCGTAAAACCACTTAACTTAATTAAAATGAAACTAGTAATCATAACATTTTTAACATTCGCATTGACACTTTCTTCATTCTCCACTCCAAGTACGGAAACATAATCATTAAAAGTAGAAGTGAAGGACTTAAGAAACGCAAAAGGAGTTGTTCAGCTTACAACATTGATTTTATACCTCGATGCATCGTTGTAGATGAAAATCTCAAGATTATTGATGCAATAGCACAAGTGCCTTCATCGGGTATGTTAGAAAAGTATTTTATTCAGAAATAGTGATTGATTGAATTCAAAAAGAAACAAACGTTAATTTATTTATTCAAAGTATCAATTCATAGTTTAATCGGTATAAAAGGTTTGATGCAAATAACTTAGATTTGTAATCTGCTCTTTATGAATTAAATAATTTATTATGAAAGCCTTATTTCTAATCGTATCTTTTTTTTCTTTATCCAAGGCTTTTTGTCAATATGACACGATAATTCACCCAGGACAAGTGACAATTGCAACGTTGGTTATTGATTATCAAACCTACAATTTTGATGGTGGAAATATTTCCTATTACGACTGTCCGAGTTGCTCAAACGACACTTTTCCTTTACAATCAGAATATGTTAATCCAAGTGATTTTGGTTACATGAAATTCAAATTAGACCCATCATTGGATGTCATCTTCAATGGTTCTATTGTTTGGGCAGGAGAAGGAGGAATTTTTTACCCAACAACTTTTGGAAGTAATTTGCCTTTTGCCAATTCATCAACTAATATAACCACACCAAATGACTTTTTAATACTTGATTATGATGGAAGCCCTATGCAAGGACAAAATCCAGTTAACGATGCTTTACTTTCTTGGAATGCAATTCGATATTTGGAGATAACAAAAGTTTTTTCTTCTTTGGGGTTTAAGTCAGCAGTATATTTTTATGCTCCAGCAGTAGGAGCTTTTTATGCTGGTCCGGCAAAGTATATTATCTTTTTGTATCATCAAGATGGAATGCTTGCAGTTAAACCTTTAGTAGACTTAGAAAATTATTTGAAAGTATATCCAAATCCTGTAATTGATGATTTAGTAATTGAAACGAATGCTTCAAATGCATTAAATCATCGATTTGTGATATATTCAATTGAAGGAGAAGAAGTCCTTAAAGGAGATTGTTCATTGAACAGCACAAAAGTGAATTGCTCAAATTTGGAAAGTGGAATTTATTTTTATGCCATCGTCAATGAGGAAAATGAAATTATCAAACAAGATAGAATCATGAAACAATAACTAGTAATTCGCAACTAGTAATTCGCAATTAAATTTCTTGATAATCTGCGCGAACGCTTGATCTCATCAAAAGCTACGCTTTATCTTTTCCCACGTTACAAACATCGCATCTTGACTCGGACGATTCGCTTCAATTTCGCGTAGCGGTTCACATTCCTTTAACGAGTCATGGCATTCTTTCGGCAACGCTTGATACAGCGCAGTTCCTTTGGTTTTCCATTCCATCATCTCATCAGAAACTTCTTTGATGATTTTCGCTGGATTTCCAACAACTAAACTTCTTTTTGGTAAATGCATTTTTGCAGGAACAAAACACAATGCACCAATGATGCATTCGTCTTCCATGACAACATCATCCATGATAACACTGTTCATGCCGATTAAGCAGTTTTCGCCGATTGTTCCACCGTGTATAATTGCCCCATGACCAATATGCGCTCCTTTTTTTAACGTGACAGTCGTTCCTGGAAACATGTGAATCGTGCAATTTTCT
>CANNKP010000080.1 GCA_947505255.1 Flavobacteriales bacterium | reverse complement strand
TGAAGGTCAGAAAAATTAGACTAATTTTGCACTTTCTTATATTTTCAGGAGATGAGTACATCAAAAAAAATTAAATCAGCGTTAATTTCTGTTTTTGACAAAACCGGTTTAGCACCAATTGTTCAAGAATTGCATAAAAATGGAGTTGTCCTTTATTCCACTGGAGGGACACAATCCTTTATTGAGGAATTGAAAATTCCAGTTGTGCGCGTTGAAGATTTGACTTCATATCCATCAATTTTGGGTGGTCGTGTTAAAACGTTGCATCCTAAAGTTTTTGGTGGAATCCTAAACCGAAGAGATTTAGAAGAAGATCAAGCACAAATCGCTGAGTTTGAAATTCCTGAAATCGATTTAGTAATTGTTGATTTATATCCATTTGAAGCAACTGTTGCTGCTGGATCTGGTCATGACGAAATAATTGAAAAAATTGATATCGGCGGTGTTTCATTAATTCGTGCCGCTGCTAAAAATTACAAGGATGTTGTCATTCTTCCTTGTCAAGCAGAATATGCTTCTTTTTTAGACTTAATCATTACTCAAAAGGGTGAAACTACGTTAGGTCAAAGAAAAACATTCGCACAAGAAGCGTTCAATGTTACTTCACATTACGATTCTCAAATATTCAAATACTTCAACCAAGGTAAAAAAGAAGTTTTCAAAGAAAGTATTCAAGAATCGCATGTTTTAAGATACGGAGAAAATCCACATCAACGCGGAATTTTTTACGGTAATTTGGATGGAATGTTTGACAAATTACACGGGAAAGAACTTTCTTATAACAACTTGTTGGACGTTGACGCAGCTGTAAATTTAATGGCGGATTTTAAAGATGACGAGCCAACATTCGCAATTTTAAAGCACAACAATGCGTGCGGAATTGCTTCTCGTTCGACATTGAGAAAAGCTTATATCGATGCATTAGCAGGCGATCCAGTAAGTGCTTTTGGCGGAATATTGATTGCAAACACAACCATCGATAAAAAAACAGCTGAATTAGTGGATGATTTATTTTGTGAAGTAATTATCGCCCCGGCATTTACAGATGAGTCTTTGGAGATCTTAAAATCAAAAAAGAATAGAATAATTTTGGCTCAAAAAGAGGTTGTTTTACCGAATCGTCAGTTTAGAACAATCTTAAACGGCGTTTTAGTGCAAGGAAAAGATTTAATTACCGAAACGGCAAAAAATCTTGACTCCAAAACAAAAAAACAACCAACAGCTTCTGAAATTGAAGACATGTTGTTTGCGAATAAATTGGTGAAGCATACGAAATCGAATACCATCGTTTTAGCTAAAAACAAGCAATTGTTGGCTAGTGGAACAGGTCAAACATCACGTGTTGATGCTTTAGTTCACGCAATTCACAAAGCGAAATCATTTAATTTTGACATGCATGGAGCAGTGATGGCATCTGATGCCTTTTTCCCTTTTCCAGATTGTGTTGAAATAGCGGATAAAGCAGGTATCACGGCGGTCATACAACCGGGAGGATCTATAAAAGACCAATTATCAATCGATTACTGTAACGCTAATAAAATGGCAATGGTATTTACAGGAAATCGACATTTTAAACATTAAAAAAATAAGTTTTGTCGAAAAATGAAACAAAAAGTCGATTTTTACGAACAAACTAAGTATTATTATAAGTTACTATAAAGAAAGCGAACTGGAAAATGGGATTATTTAGCTTTTTAACGCAAGAAATTGCAATTGATTTAGGCACAGCAAATACACTTATCATCATGAATGATAAAGTGGTTGTTGACGAACCTTCAATTGTTGCGAGAGACATTCAAACTGGGAAAATTGTTGCAATTGGAAAAAAAGCGCAGCAAATGCATGGGAAAACCCATAAGTTAATTGAAACTGTGCGACCATTAAAAGATGGTGTAATTGCCGATTTTCAAAGTGCGGAACAAATGATTCGTGGGATGATCAAAATGATCAATCCAGGAAGAAGTTTATTCAACCCAACTTTAAGAATGGTAATTTGTATTCCTTCTGGGATTACAGAAGTTGAAAAACGTGCCGTTCGAGATTCAGCTGAGCATGCTGGAGCAAAAGAAGTTTACTTAATTCATGAACCAATGGCTGCTGCTATCGGAATCGGAATTGATGTAGAAGAACCAATGGGAAACATGATTATTGATATTGGCGGTGGAACATCCGAAATTGCTGTCATAGCGCTTGGTGGTATCGTTTGTGATAAATCTATTCGTATTGCTGGTGATGATTTCACAAGTGATATCGAAGAATATATGAGACGTCAACACAACATTCTTGTTGGAGAACGTACTGCCGAACAAATTAAAATTGAAGTTGGAGCAGCTATTCCTGAATTGGATAATCCACCACCAGATTATGCGGTACGTGGACGTGATTTAATGACGGGTATTCCAAAAGAAATTATCATTACCTATTCAGAAGTTGCACATGCTTTAGATAAAACTATTTCAAAAATTGAAGAAGCGATTCTAAGTGCATTGGAAATGACTCCACCAGAACTTTCCGCAGATATCTACAAAACAGGAATCTACCTTGCAGGAGGAGGTTCAATGTTGAGAGGTTTGGATAAAAGAATTTCAGCTAAAACTAAATTACCAGTTCATATTGCTGAAGATCCATTAAGAGCTGTTGCAAGAGGTACAAGCATCGCTTTGAAAAATATTGATAAATTCCAATTCTTGATAAGAGATTAATTTAAAAGTCCCGCTAATTTATTATCGGGACTTTTTTATCTTTGTGCATGCGCAACTTGATAGCCTTCTTTAGGCGTTTCCGTGTATTTTTAATTTTCGTGCTGCTACAGGTTGTTGCACTGTCAGTTTATTTCACGTTTCTTAACTTTCCTCGATCTCAATATTTAACAAGCGCATCAAAGGTATCAGGACTTATTCTTACCGTTCAAAATGATATTACTAAGCATTTTAACTTAAGCCTGAATAACGATAAACTTCAAAAAGAAAATATACGTTTACGTAATCGATTACCTCAAAGCTTCCAAAGAATGCAAAATGGATGGGCAAAAATTAATGATACACTTTTTCATCAGCAATACGAATATATTCCAGCTTCCGTTATAAATTCAACAAGCACAAAAAGAAATAACTATTTTACCTTGAACATTGGTTCTAAACAAGGAGTTGTAAGAGGAATGGGAGTATTTTCTGATAAAGGAATAGTTGGAATCGTTCATACATCAAGCGCACACTTTGCTGTTGTAAAAACGGTGCTTACAGAAAACATTAATATCGACGTGATGATTGAACCAATTGGACTTTTTGGTTTGATGAAATGGGACGGAAGAGATCCAAGACGCGGTTCTATAACAGGAATTTCCAATGATCTTAAAATAAAAAGATGGTCTAAAGTGGTTACTAGAGGTGGCTCTGGAATTTTTCCAAGAGGTTTAAATGTTGGGAAAGTAGAAAAATTAAATCCTGTTGAAGGGAAACCTCTTTGGGATGTGGTAATTCGTTTTTCAGAAGATTATAGAACCATTCAACGCGTTTATGTTATAAAAAATCTGTTCCAAGAAGAACAAAACAAATTGGAATTGCTCATACCAGAAGATAAAGAAGAATGAATATAGTTGTTAAACATATCATACGATTCATCGTTTTAGTTGCGGCGCAAGTATTAGTGCTGAACCAATTGGAAATTGGTTTCGGAATTCAATTTATGGTTTATCCTTTATTTATTGTTCTCTTACCATTTGATTTAGGAATTATTTATATGTTGTTGATTGCGTTTGTAATGGGCACATCAATTGATGCCATTTCAAATACTTATGGCTTGCATACGTCCTCTCTTTTGGTTATTACCTATTTGAGACCAGCCATTTTTAAACTCTTTGGACCGCGAGATGGTTATGATATTTTAAAAGAGGGAAACATGTATGAAATGGGAACGAGATGGTTCATATCCGTTTTTGGACTCATGCTTTTAATTCATCATTTATGGTTTTTCACACTTGAAATTTTCCGATTTGATGATATGCTTTTTGTCCTTAGAAAAACATTATTTAGTGTCCCATTGTCCTTTTTGTTTTGTCTTCTTTTTCAAGCAATGTTCGTCACTAAGCCGAATTCACGATGAATCTTGACGGTAGAAAATATGTAATTATTACAGTTACCTTATTAGTAGGAATCATCTATTCTATTAGACTTTTCTACATGCAAGTAGTGGATGAAACTTGGACGCTACGAGCGCAAGAAATCGCTGAAAAACGGAAAGAAATTACACCGCCAAGAGGAGTGCTTTTTGACCGAAATAAAAAGAAAATAGTTTCCAATCGTACGTATTTCAATCTCATGATGAAAGAGTCCGAAATGAAAAACTTCGATACTGTGGCATTTGCTAAATTGATTGGCTGGACAAGAGAAGAAGTTCGTGAACGATTCAAAGAAATTGTAAAAGGCGAAGGGACTTATCGAAATAAACATACTGGTAAGCGTTCATCCAATTATCAAAAAATTCGAGCGTATCCTTTTCTAAAGGAAATGACCTTGGAAGAAATTGCAACAATTGCAGCTCATTTAGAAGATTTCCCTGGTTTTTATGAAGAAGTAACAAGTATGAGGAGTTATCCTTATTCCAACGGTGCAAATATTGTCGGTTATTTATCGGAAGTCTATAGAGAAGAAATTGACGAAGACCCATTTTATAAGCCAGGTAATAACATCGGTAGAGCAGGTTTAGAACGCTTTTACGAAAAAGAATTACGCGGGAGAAAAGGGATCAAATACATCGTAACTTCTGCCTTAAATAATGCTATCGAATCATACGCTGACGGCAAGTACGATACAATTGCGAAACAAGGTCCACCATTGAATTTGGGAATTGATATTATTCTTCAAGCATATGGTGAAAAATTATTGGCGAATAAAAGAGGGTGTATTGTGGCTATCGAACCTGCAACTGGTGAAATTCTAGCATTGGTTTCTGCACCAACATATGATCCTAATCTTTTTATCGGTAAACGAAATATTTCTAAAAATTACCCTAAACTATTATTAGATCCTAGCAAACCTTTATATCCAAGACCATTAGCTGCTGAATATCCTCCTGGTTCAACATTCAAATTATTGAATTCTTTAATTGGTTTACAAGAAGGAGTCATTACTCCAGAGTCTGGATTCCCATGTAATAAATCTGTTGTTGGTTGCCATAATCACCCAAGCGCAGGGAATTTAGCCGACGCTATCAAGTTTTCTTGTAACCCTTATTTCTACGCTGTTACGAGAAGAATAATTCAACAAAATAAAGAAAAAAGCGTTTTTGTAGATGCAGAAATTGGGTTGAATCTTTGGGCAAAATACATGCACAGTTTTGGCTTAGGACAAAATTTGGAAACGGATATCACAGGTCTTCGTCCTGGATCTATTCCAGACGCTAATTATTACGATAAATGGTATGGGCATCACCGTTGGGCTTTTTCTACGATTCGATCAATTTCAATTGGTCAAGGAGAAGTTATGTTGACACCACTTCAAATGGCAAATATTGCTGCAATTATAGCAAATAGAGGGTGGTATTATACGCCACATTTTGTCAAATCAATCGGACAAGATGGTCCGCTTGAGCAATTCAAGAAAAAGCATTATTCAATGGTTGATGCTAAGCACTATGAAGTGATTGTTGAAGGAATGAGACGTGTTGTACATGAATCAGGAGGGACAGGTAAAAGAGCAAAATTGAAGGATTATATCGTATGTGGAAAAACAGGAACTGTTCAAAATCCTCATGGTGAAGATCATTCTGTATTTGTAGCATTTGCCCCAATGTATAAACCGAAAATTGCAATCGCAGTATTTATTGAGAATGCAAAAGGAGGTGGTGGATTATGGGCTGCGCCAACTGCTGGACTTATGATTGAGAAGTATTTGACACGGAAAATCACGGAAAAAGACAGAGAAAAAATTATTCTTGAAGCAAATTTTTCAGGTATAAAATGAGAAAAGGGGAATCAATAGTAGCTCATTTTGATTGGGCATTGTTTGTTGTCTACATTATACTTTTGATAATGGGCTTATCAACGGTATATTCTACTGCTTATAATGAAGATCACCCAAATTTCTTTGATTTTTCTCAAAAATATGGGAAACAAGTAATCTGGGTTGGATTTTCATTATTTCTTGGTTTATTAGTCTTTCTAATTGATTCAGATATTTACCGAAAATTCTCAATCCCAATCTACTTATTCACATTGATTTTACTCGTTATCGTATTGTTTATGCCTCCTGTAAATGGTGCGCGAGCATGGCTAGGTATTGGAACAATGGGTATTCAACCAGCCGAATTTGCAAAAATTGGTACGGCGCTTTTGTTGTCGAGAGTAATCAGTTCAGTCAATATTAAACAACAAACGGTTAGAACTGTATTATTAGCCAATTCAATCATTCTTATTCCGATGGTTTTGGTTTTACTACAGCCAGATGCTGGAACATTTGTCGTCTTTACATCTTTTCTTTTTGTGATGTATCGAGAAGGAATTACCTATGATCCAATAATTCTAAAAGCATTAAACAGTATCCCCGGAATAAAATTTAAAGAAACATGGGTTGGAACTCATTTTATCCCATTGTTGTTTGTAGTTGTCTTTTTGAGTCTTGTCACTTTATTAATGAGCAACGAAGTAATTCAATTTGATTCCCTTTCAAATTTGAAGATTGCTGGATATTGGGTTGTCATGATTTCTTTAACACTATTGGCAATTCTCTTCTTTTTAATTTTAAGGTTCATGTCATCAAGACGGGATAGAAACAGGGTGGTTTTAATTGTTATTATTGGTTATATTCTTGCTTCTGGATTGGTATCAACAGTGAATTTTGGTTTTCAAGGTTTGGCAGACCATCAAAAAGATAGAATTGAATTATTTCTAGGTTTAAAAGAAGATCCTGATGGTGAGGATTATAACCGTAACCGCGCAATGGCGGCTGTTGGATCAGGTGGTTTTTTAGGAAAAGGATACAACAAAGCTTCAGTTTCAAGTGTCGAAAGCAATCACGTACCTGAAAGTGAAACAGATTTTATCTTTTGTCCTTTTGCTGAAGAATGGGGCTTTTTAGGGACTATTATCCTTGTATTTTTATACATGTTCATGTTGTTGCGAATTGTATTTATTGCTGAACGTCAACGGTCCGCATTCAATAGAATATATGCCTATAGTGTAGCCATGATTTTATTTTATCATTTTGCAATCAATATCGGAATGAATATCGGTTTTGCACCGGTAATCGGAATACCTTTACCTTTCTTTAGTTATGGTGGCTCATCTATGATGTCTTTTTCAATGATGATGTTTATATTATTGAAATTAGATAGTCAGAGAAGAGAAGATCTTCAATAACGATAAAACACACATCGAATGAAAGAAATCTTTATTTTTACAAAAAAGAATTTGATATGAAGGATAGAAAAGAAACAAAAGTTACTTTTTCTGAAGAAGGCAAGAAAAAAATGACATACACCTTTTGGGGTGCTGCCATGCTTCCATTTCTAATAGTGAGTTTTTTATTTTTATTTCAATCTGAGGATGATCTCCCACCTGTTGAAATGCTTGATAATCCACCTGAATTATTAGCCTCTGTTGTATTTGCAGACGATGGTGAAACCGAACTTGGTCGATATTGGAAAGTTAACAGAACAAGTGTTGAATACAGAGAAATATCCCCATTCGTTACAGATGCGTTAATCTCAACGGAAGATGAGCGATTTATAGAACACTCTGGTGTAGATTTCAAAGCTTTAGGTCGTGCCATTGTAAATGTGGGAGGAGCTGGAGGAGCTTCAACGATATCACAACAATTAGCTAAGTTATTATTTACCCTCCAACAGCGAGAACGAGAAGAACAAGCCCGTGCTAATGGTGAATCTATCGGTGGAAATTCTGGCGGTAGAGTAGGAAGAATGTTTAGAAGACTAAACGAAAAAGTACGGGAAAATATTATTGCTACACGTTTAGAAAAGCGTTTTACAAAAGAAGAAATTATTACAATGTACCTGAATCAATTTGACTTCTTGTACAATGCTGTTGGAATAGAAAACGCAGCTAAAGTATATTTCAATAAAAAACCAATAAATCTTACGCGAGAAGAAGCAGCAATGTTGGTTGGAATGTGTAAAAACCCTTCTTTATTTAACCCTTATTCCCATAAGATTAAAAACTATCGCCGTTCTATCGCAGCCGACAAAGAAATAGCATTAGATGCCGTAACAGAAGTGGAAATTGCTGAAAGTCGCGCCGCTGATTCATTGAGAGCAGTCTCAAGAAGAAATCAAGTATTGTTTCAGTGGTTAAAAAACAGTAATTCCAATAATGAAGCGCTGAGAAATAAATTGACGCAAGAAGATTTTGACCTTCTAAAAGTTAAACCTTTGATTATTGATTATCAAGTTGTAGATCACAAACAAGGAATGGCTCCTTATTTTAGAGAAAATGTTAGAAAAGAATTAACAGCGTTATTCAAAGAAAAAAACACGGACGGTTCTTGGAAATATAAACGTCAGGATGGAACGACCTATGATATTTACCGTGATGGATTGAAAATTTATACAACGATTGACGCCAATCTTCAGAAATATGCGGAAGAAGCTGTTGAACGACATTTGAAGGATGAATTACAAAAAGCCTTTGATCAAAACAATCGAAATTTGCGTAATTATCCTTTCACGAATTCTATTAATGATACGGAAGCCGAATCTATAATGAATTCAGCCAGAAAAAATTCACCAAGATATAGTACGTTGAAAGCTCAGGGATTGTCTGAAAGTGAAATAAGCTCAAACTTTAACACAGCAATTCAGATGAGGGTTTTCTCATGGAAAGGTGAATCTGATACAACAATGTCTCCAAACGATTCAATTCGCTATTATAAATCATTTTTACATGCTGGTTTAATTTCAATTGAGCCTCAAACTGGTTTTGTAAAAGCATGGGTTGGTGGAGCAAATTTTAATCATTTCGCTTTTGATCACGTAAAACAAGGACGCAGGCAAGTTGGTTCAACAATCAAACCATTTGTTTATGGAACTGCAATTGCTATGGGAGTTGTAAAACCATGTACACAATTTGCAAATACAGCTTATTGTGTTGACCTTCAAAATGCGGACGGTGATGTGGATGGTCGCTGGTGCCCAAGAAATGCTGGCGGTTCCGAAGCTGGTGTTGTAACCGCTGAAACTGGTTTGGCTATGTCGATGAACAACATCACAGTTGGTGTAATGTCAAAAATGGGCGGATATGCAGGTCCTAAGACAATTTCTAAATTGTTAAAGCAAATGGATATTAATATGCGTCCAGAAGATGAAGTACCAGCGATGTGTCTTGGAATCATGGATTTATCTTTATTTGAATTAGTTGGAGCACAAACGATTTTTGCCAACAATGGAATTTATAACCGCCCAACAACTATTCTTCGAATTGAGGATAGAAATGGGAATGTTATCTACAACGCTAAACCATATTCTAAGGAAGTATTGAATGAGAATGTAGCATATGAAACGTTGAAAATGATGAAACAAGTTGTTACGAGAGGAACAGCTGGAAGTTTAAGAAGCGGCAGATCTTGGGGTAATATTTTAGCTCCAACTGCGGGGAAAACAGGAACAACTCAAAGTAATGCTGATGGATGGTTTGTTGGTTTAACACCTGAATTAGTTACGGGAGTTTGGGTTGGGGCAGAAGATAGATCAGTACGATTTAAAACAATGACTTGGGGACAAGGAGGTAGAATGGCTTTGCCGATATATGGATATTACATGCAAAAAGTGTATAAAGATCCGGTTGTTGCGCTCTCCACAACGGATTTTGCGCAACCAGAATCCTACGATCCTAACATGTTCTCCTGTTCGGGAGGTGATATTTTGGACATTCCAGCGGAGGAAGAAAATTTTGGAGGACTATAGAAATTATGAACAAAGTAGTAAAGAACGTAGAAGAAGCATTAACAGGAATCGAAAGTGGAATGACTTTGATGCTTGGTGGCTTTGGATTGTGCGGAATTCCAGAAAATTCAATTGCACAATTAGTGAAAATGAAGGTCAAGGATTTGACATGCATTTCGAATAATGCAGGAGTTGATGATTTTGGACTGGGATTATTATTGCAAGAAAAGCAAATCAAAAAAATGATTAGTTCTTATGTAGGAGAAAACGCGGAATTCGAAAGACAAATGCTTTCCGGGGAATTGGAAGTTGATCTGATTCCACAAGGTAGTTTAGCTGAAAGATGCAGGGCAGGTGGAGCAGGAATTCCAGCATTTTTTACGCCAGCTGGATTCGGAACTGAAGTAGCAGAAGGAAAAGAAGTACGTGTTTTTAATGGTAAACCACATATTCTGGAAAGTGCATTAACAGCAGATTTTGCAATTGTTAAAGCATGGAAAGGAGATACAGAAGGAAATCTCGTTTTCAAAGCAACAGCATGCAATTTTAATCCAATGATGGCAATGGCAGGTAAAATCACCATTGCTGAGGTTGAAGAATTAGTGCCAGCTGGTGAATTAGATCCAAATTTCATTCATACACCTGGAATTTTTGTACAACGCATTTTTCAAGGAGAAAAGTTTGAGAAACGCATTGAACAACGAACTGTTCGCACGAAAAAATAATGAAACAATGTAATAAATTATCAATGTAACAATTGGATGGAACCTGTAAAACAAAATGTAATTCTTGAAAAGACCATTGATTTTTCGTTAAAAATTATAACCTATTGTGATCTTTTAGAATCC
>CANNKP010000079.1 GCA_947505255.1 Flavobacteriales bacterium | reverse complement strand
CTGAGTTTCCAGTGAGTGAATATCATTTTCTTTTCCAAATACTTCCAATTAAGGCCTATCATGGTGTTGAACATTGTAAATCAACTGTTATTACACTTGGACCAACTTACGACCTTTTCGGGCCTTTATATAAAGAATTAATGGGTGTTTCATCCCATGAATTATATCACACATGGAATGTAAAGGCAATTCGACCAATTGAAATGTTTCCGTATGACTTTACAAAAGAGAATTATTCACGTTTAGGATATATTTGCGAAGGTGTGACAACCTATATGGGTGATTTGTTTTTATTGAAAAGTTCGTTTTTTGATTTGCCTAACTACTTGTTAGAAATGAATGTTCAATTGCAAAAGCATTTTGATAACCACGCTCGTTTCAATTATTCTGTTGGAGATTCATCATTTGATACGTGGTTAGATGGTTATGTGCCTGGAACACCTGGTCGTAAAGTGTCTATTTATACGGAAGGATGTTTGTTGGCTTTTGTGACAGATGTGATGATTCTTCGCGCTACGAACAATAAATCGAGTTTGGATGATGTAATGAAAAGCTTGTATTTTCAATATGCTTTGAATGGGAAAGGAGTTTCAGAAGCAGATTATCTCAAAGAACTTGAAAATATCTCTGGAATTTCTCTTACAACCTTTTTCAAAGAATTCGTGCATGGTACAAATTCATATGAAGCAATATTAACGGAAAGCTTCGACTATTTAGGATTGGAAATGAAACAAGTTCCAGCAAAAGCATATTCTGCCAGTAGATTGGGCTTTAAAGCAGCACAAAATGGAAATAATTTTATCGTTTCAGCCATGTATCCTGGTGGTCCAGCGGATCTTGGAGGAATGATGATAGGCGATGAAATAATTGCTGTAAATAATTTTATATGTCAAGGAGAACTAGAAAAATGGTTGCTATTTGTAGATCATTCGCCCAAGAACATTTCACTCATTCGTGCTGGTAAATTGATAGAATTAATACTTCCTGAGGTGAATAGAAATTTCTATTCAGAATATACTATTAACGAAGTAGCTGTCCCAAATAATTCTCAAAAAAGTGCTTTGAATGCTTGGATGAAGTAGATTAAAAAGTAATTAGTTTCAAATTACAAGGTGCTAGTTAAAGTATATGTGTTAAAATTCCAATATGATTTAAGAACGGAATATTTTGTATATAAGCAACTAGCAACTAATAACTAGTAATTTTCTTAAAACTTATAACTTACTCCTAAACTAGGCAATATTGGGAACTGATATATTTTCTCTCCTGTAATTCTATTAACATAAAATATATTATTTCTTTCGTATACATTTGTAATACTTGCAATTACCTCAATTACATCCTTGTTTTTAAAAGTAAATCGTTGCTTCGCTGTAATATCTAAACGATGGTAATATGGTAGGCGATTACTATTGAAGTTTCCTAGAAGTGTTGAAACAGTAGTTGGATTCGAAGTCGTATAATCGGTTGTTACGCCGCCTTGAAAATTCTCTCCTTGATAGAATCCTGCTGTCGGAGTAAATGGTAATCCAGAACCTAAATTCCATCTTATACTAAGTTCTAAGTCTTTTTTCTCACCAAACAAATACGTTCCCACTAAATTTACATTATGTCGTCTATCAAAAACAGGGTTATAGATTGTAAATCCATCCCAACGTGTTGAATGCCCGTATGAGTATACTCCCCATAAAAATAGTCGTTGCTTGCTGTATTTTATCAAAACATCAACTCCCCAAGAAACACCATCTTCTATGATAAAATCTTTTTTGAATACATCGTCTATTTGAGAAAATTGAGCAACATCTTCATATAATTTATTCTGATTAATATTGCTTAATTGTGAGAAATATTTGTAGTAACCTTCAACGTTTAGCATTAAGTTCTTTGCAAGGTCATATTCAGCGCCAACAATTGCATGCCATGCGTATTGAATTCCATTTTTAATTGCTTTTTCGTTTTGATATTGATTGACAAAAGTCGATTGAACATTACTCGGTGCAGATAACAATCCATTAAACAGGTTAACAATATCTTTATCAGAAGAAGCAGATGTGAAATTTTGAGAAAAACGTCCTCCAGAAAGCTTAAATCTCAACTTTTCCGTTGCATTATATTTAGCTCCAAATCGAGGTTCAAGAGAAATAGTTCCAAGAGAGGCATACACTTGAGCTCTAAGACTTGGTTGAATTACCCAGCGATTTTTAACAATTCGAACATTAAAATATGCTCCAATCTCCGTAGAAAAGTTTGTTGCTTCAATTTTTCTTTTTGCTTCATTATAAGTTACAAAAGAGGTATTGAATCCACTAAAATTTAATCCATAATTCATTTCACTTTCATTTCTCAAGAAACGTGTAAAATCAAAACCTAGATCAAAACCTCCAATTTTACTTGTGCGCGGTTCAACAGCGGCCTCTGAGAATGTAGTTTCGTAGGTACTTCCATTCACGTGACCTTTTATCATCATCGGTGTACTTGAAGGAACAAGTAAAAAATTCATTCCTCCTCCAGACGCTTTCCAATCCAAATCAGCAACTGTGTAATTTACAGAGTCTTGATTATGGAATCCAAAAGCACTGAATTTTGAACCTCCCTTACTGTTTACAGTTACTTTACCATATAAGTCAGTAAAATTAAATGGTAAACCATTACCTTCATTTATCGATGGATACAATCTTTTAGATGTGTAATCGAGTAAACTATGCTTTGCAGATAATACGTATGACACAGGACTTGGTATACTGTCTTTTCCTTTTCTACTTCCGATTGGACCCTCTAAAACTAACTTAGCTAAAAATGGCGAAACTGAAACTTTGCCTCCAAATTCATTTCTGTTTCCATCTCGATATGATATATCCATTACGGACGAAATCCTGCCGCCATATTTTGCATCAAATCCTCCAGTATAGACATCCACATTTTTCACTAATTCAGTTTCAAAAACCGAGAAGAAACCTATCGAGTGAAAAGGATTGTAAATTGTCATACCATCTAATAAAACTTTATTTTGAATAGGTGTTCCTCCACGAACATACAATTGGCCACCTTGATCGCCAGTAGTAATAATTCCTGGAGTTACGGATAAAGCGCCAACAATATCATTCTCAGCCCCCATACTTGGAATTCTTTCCAATCCCTTTTTGTCAAGTTTTATTTGAGAAATCAAAACCTCTGTTTTTCTGTTGTTGCCTTCCGCTGTGATGGTGATTTCGCCCATCTCTTTGACGTTATTCTTTTTCTCAAACGTAATATTCACATCAAAAATTCCTTTTGCTTCTGTAATTTCTATATTTTGTATAAAACTTTTATAAGCAGAGTTATCAACTTTTAAAATATATGAACCTTTATTCAATTTTGGTATAGAAAAGAAACCATCAACATCAGTTACAGCTCCTGTCACAAAAGAACTGTCAGCACTTTTTAAAAGTCGTATTTTTTGAAAGCCAATAACTTCACCGTTTGATTTATCACGGATAAATCCACGAATATTATAATCTTGAGAGTGAGCAATGCCAGCAAAGCAAAAGGTAAAAAGGAGAAAATAAAATAATTTCATAAGGTTAACAGTTCATTTCAAAGCATCGAAGATAAAACATTCTCGTCAATTGAAGAAGGCAAGTCGGCAAAACTATTTAAATGGTAGAGATTATATAGTGTATGGTTTTAGTTGCGAAGTTGTTTTTTTGCTTGGTCCCAATAAACATCCATTTCGGATAGATTCAAATTTTCAATCCCTTTGTTATCCTTAAGAATCAATTCTTCCATCAATTTAAAACGATTAATAAATTTTGTATTCGTCTTTGCTAAGGCATTTTCAGGATTAATATTGACAAACCGAGCGTAGTTTATCAAAGAAAAAAGAACATCACCGAATTCGTCTTCCATTTCTTTTGAGTTTTTCTGTTGTTCTTGATAAAACTCTTCTAATTCTTCTTTCACTTTATCCCAAACGTCCTCCTTATTATCCCATTCAAAGCCTATTCCTTTGACTTTTTCCTGAATTCGACTCGCTTTCACCATTGCAGGAAGTGAAGATGGAACGCCTTCTAAAACAGATTTTCGTCCTTCTTTTAATTTTATTTTTTCCCAATTATTTTTAACTTCTTCTTCAGATTCAGCAATTACATCACCATAAATGTGTGGATGTCTGTTAATTAATTTTTCACAAATTGCATTCAATACAGATGTAACGTTAAATGCTTTTTGTTCTTCGCCTAATTTGCAGTAAAAAACCATGTGTAAAAACAAATCTCCTATTTCACCTTTAAGTGATGCCAGATCATTGTCAGTAATGGCATCTGCTAGCTCATAAGTCTCTTCTATGGTTAACGGACGCAAAGTTTCAAATGTTTGTTTTTTATCCCATGGGCATTTTTCCCGCAATTCATCCATTATGTTCAATAAGCGTTCAAATGCAATTAGTCGTTCGTCCATTCTTTTTTTATCAAAAGTAAATTTTTTTTATTTGTCAAAGTCAATTGATTACTTTTGTTCTTGAATGAAAAATATATTTCTTTTTTTGACTCTTTTTAATGCATTTTCATCTTTTTCTCAATCGAAGAAAGAGTGGGGTATTGATTATAGTCAAAAGGCAGGTTTTTTAGCAGCACACCGTGGTGTAATGGCTCATTTACCTAATAATCAAGCATATGCTGGCGAATTATCTGTGTTTTTTCAAACTAAAGGACGAAAACAATGGCACCAAGCCTGTCGTTACCCAATAGTAGGAGCAACGCTATTTGGTGGTTCGGTGGGAAATAATGAAATATTAGGAACTTTTTGGGGAGCTTATAGTTTCATTGAATTTCCATTTGTCAAAACGAAACATTATGAATTCGCTGGTAAATTAGGTTCAGGACTGGGCTATGGTACAAAAGTGTATGACCCAATTTTGAATCCCAAAAATGTTGCAATGAGCACACATTTCAATACAATTATTTGTTTTGGTTTGAAAAGTTCTTTTATTTTTAATCGAAATAAAATTTCCTTAGGGATTGATTTAACGCATTTTAGCAACGGTGCAATCAAAGTTCCGAATCTAGGTGTTAATTTACCATATCTTTCTGTCGGATATGCTCGAACGATTAGAAAAACACAAAACGATTCTCTTCCTCATCAAAATAGTGCGCCATTTAAGAAATGGTTGTTTGGAATTACAGCAATTGGTTCTGCTAAAGAAATTTTTCCAACAGGACAAAAGAAATATCCAGTATATGCATTTAGTGCTCATTTTAGATGGTTTGACAGACCTAAAGTTGGGTTTGAGGGTGCCTTTGATATTATATCAAAACAAATTATTATGAAATACAAAGAAGATATTCCTAAAAGTCAGTGGGAAATAGTGCAACTAGGTTTATATACTGGATATCTTTTACCATTAGATCAATTTCATTTAACAATCGGAATGGGAGTTTATATAAAAGATAAATATCGTCCTGAAGATTATTTCTACCATAGAGTTGGCATGCGTTATTATTTCAAAAATGGTTTGAATGCACAGGTAGTTTTGAAATCGCATTGGGCGAGAGCTGATTATGTTGAATGGGGTTTAGGTTATACATTTAATTATAAATCAAAAAAATGAGGAATATAAAGTTCATTGTTGGCGGGATTTTAATGTTGATTTCTTGTTCAAAAGTAGAAGATAGAGCTTGCGTTAAGTCAGTTGGGGAAGAAACGACCTTAGAGATATTAACTCCTCAAATTGATCGATTGTTTCTTCATGAACATTTAGAATATGTTCTAGTTCAAGATACTGTTGAAAAGGTTGTTTTAATTGGCGGTAAGAACTTGTTAAATTTTGTAATCGTTGATGTGTCCAGCGGTTTATTGGATATTAGTAATACGAATAAATGTAATTTTCTAAGGTCATATAAGAAAAAAATAAGAGTTGAAATACATTTTATTGAATTGATTAACATTCATTTTGAGGGAACAGAATCGCTTACCAACAAGGATACATTGCAATTTAATTGGATGACCTTTTTAATTCGAGATGGTGCCGGACCGGTAGCTTTGAACTTTAATGCGGATGTAATTTATGCAACAGTGAGCCATGGTTGGGGAGATTTCACCTTTAACGGAACAGTTAATTATGCAAATTTGAACGTTCGAAGCAATGGATTTTGTGATACCTACGGTCTAAAAGTAAAAGACTCATTAACTGTAATTTCTAATACACAAGGATATGTTAAGGTAAATGCAAATAAAGTCAAATTTAAATCACAAATAGATTTAGACGGTGATATTTACTACAAAGGAACTCCTACACTAATAAAATTTAATCAGTTCGGTAAAGGAGTTTTAATTGATGCAAACTGATTGCAATTAGTTCCCTCTTTTTAACTGCATTAAGATTTTAAATGCTTTGTCAACGTCATCTTGTTTTACTACCACAGTGAATTCGTTTGAAGTTGATACAATCTCAATAATATTTATTCCTTCCCAAGCTAAGTGTTTAAGTATATAATAATAAATACCGTAAATTTCTGTATTTATTGTGGGAAGTTTAACTGTTACTGAAGCAAGATCTTTGGTGTGTGATTTTAATTTTGCATGCTTAAATATACGTGAAACAGTTTCAGAATGTTGAGAGCTTACTATAAAAGTAGTTTCAGTGACTCCTTTGCACAAAGTGAAAAAAGTATCATTGTCTTTGTTGATTTCTTCTATTAAAGATGCTTGTTTAGATTTAAATGCGTCAGAATTTTCAAAAGTAAAATCTTCTAAATTACTTCGAACTAAGAAATCCCCAAGATCTCCCATCACATTTGTTATCTTAATATTTAATCGATGATATAATCCAGGAGTCATGCGTTTTATAGCCATCACTATTGCTCCTTCATTGACTTCTTTGCCCGCTAAATCTTCAATTTCGTTTTTTAATTTTCGAGCTAATGCAGAAATATTGATTAAATCGTCAGTCATTGCTTCTCGTAAAAATGGACTTCGATTTATTAAATCTTCAGTGATTTTGCCTATTGAGTTCATGTATCAACTTTTAAAGAAAGCACAAGTCTACCTAAAATTGTTTGATTTAAAGAAAAAAAGTTTAAATTTTAACAATTTGTTTTATCCTTGCAGTTTTCTAAAACTTGATTAACAAACGTTAATGAAAGTTGCAGTTGTTCTGTTGGTGTAAGATTAGAGGTATCAATGAAAACAGCATCTTTTGTTTGAATAAGTGGACTTTCTGTTCTGGTAGAATCAATTAAATCTCTTTCAACTAAATTAGCTAGAACTGTTTTAAAATTGGCAGAAACTCCTTTTTGCGTAAGTTCTTTTAACCGTCTTTCTGCTCGGATTTCAGGCGAAGCAGTTACAAATAGTTTTAATTCTGCATTTGGAAAAACAACGGATCCTATGTCTCTTCCGTCCATTACAATTCCACCATATTGACCCATTTTTTGTTGTTCGTCAACTAATTTTTCTCTTACACATTTTATTGTTGCAATGTGAGAAACATTCGAGGCTACATCCGGCATTCGAATTAATTCTTCAACATTTTCATCGTTTAAATAAAGATCGTGTTTTTCAGTTGAAGCATTGTAAATGAAGGAAAGTTTAATGAAAGGTAAAGCCTGCTCAATTTTTTCATTTAACGGCTTTCCATCTAAAATGAGTTGATGCCGCATGCAGTATAAAGTAACGCCTCTATACATTGCACCGCTGTCTATAAAAATATAACCAAGTTTTTTGGCTAGTGCTTTTGCTAAGGTACTTTTCCCACAAGAGGAATAGCCGTCAATCGCAATTGTTATTTTTTTATCTGGATACATGAAACGAAGATACAGAATGTTTTCTTCAAAAAAAAAGGAAGTAATCTGCTTCCTGTAATATTTTCGATTTTCTCAGGATAAATATTTCTTAATTATTGTTTCGAAATCTATTTTTTTTAAACTTCAAAAATTATTTTTTCCAGCGAGATAAATTAGTGGAAAGAGTCAACATATTATTAAAACCTGCTTTTGAATATACTGAAAACCCATAATCAATCGATATCTTTTTGAAATACAAACCAAGTCCAAAGGTTAATCCTGCTATACCTGGTCTTGTTTCCAACTTCATTTCTTGGCGTTTTTGATAATCAAACCCGAATCGTAAATGGATATTACTGGACGCTAAAATCTCAACCGAATACGTAAAATGTCTTGCTAATTTTTCTCCAAATCCAGCATATTTGACAGGAATTGAATCTCCCGTTAAAGCATCAATTGTTGGTTTTAAATTTGGGTCAACATATGTAATGTTCCATTTATTTAGATGATGCGCTAAGATTGAAAAACGAAAAGGAGCGTGACTCAATTTATATGCTGCAGCAATTTGAAACTCTGCTGGAAGAGGAGCTTTTTGTTTATTATAATAACTTTTAAACTGTATACCCGCATTTTTAACCATTGCAGTAACAAGAAAGTTTTCATTTTTATTGGTATATGTTCCTGCTAGATCTATAGCTGCACCAAAAGCACTATAACTTTCCAATTGAGAATAAATGAGATTCAAATTGGTTCCGACTGAAATTCTTGGATTTAATTGTTTTCCATATCCTGCACCTATAATGCATTCAAATGGATTAAATGCCCCTTGATCATTGCCATTGATATCTGTTCTTCTAAATTGGCCATAATTGACATAACGAATTGATGTTCCTAAAAATCCAGTTTTTAGTTTTTTACCATAAACTACTTGACCATAATTGATACCTCCAGATAATATTGCTTGATTTACACTTAATGTGTTATGCATTTTATCATTGTATAAAGAAGGATTAGCAACGCCCAAATTTATATCCTGATCTTTTGCAGAAATGAAATCATTTCCAAGTCCTGCAGCACGAGCATTATAAGTGAGGTCTAAAAGAGCAAAACTTGTAGTTCCGCCAGTTTGAGCAATCGAAGAAAAGCTAATTAATATTAAGGAAAAAGAAAAGATAATTTTCATACGTGATAATTAACGCAAAGAAAAGCTAAAAATTTTATTTTATACTCTTTTTCCTATTTCAATTGCTTCCAAATCATGAATTCGATCGCCAATTATAGAGAAACGTAGAATTGTTTTTACTGAATGAAAACCTTTAAAACCGCAAGCACCAGGGTTCATATACAACATTTTATACCGTGGGTCCATTTTAACTAGTAAGATATGTGAATGGCCACAAATAAATAATTTTGGAGCCTTTTTATTCAATTCTGCTGTTACTGGAATGGAAAAATTACCAGGTTTTCCTCCAATATGTGTTATTAATACTTCCACATCTTCACACTTAAACCGATTAAATTCAGGAAGTTCTTTTCTAATGATATAATCATCAATATTCCCATAAACCCCTCGAAGTGGTTTGAATTTTCTTAATTCATCAATAACATCGATAGTGCCAACATCACCTGCATGCCAAATTTCATCAACATCTTTGAAGTAATCGTATATTTTAGGATCGATGTATCCATGTGTGTCAGACATTAAGCCAATTCGTTTCATGGAGTAAAGTTAATTTAAAAGTAAAAAGTAAAAAGTAAAAAGTGTGAATCTCAAGAATCAAATTACTTTTCCTTCTGCCTTTTTACTTTATTTAAACAATCTAATTTTTTCCTTTTCCAAAAAGTTCTTTTTCTTTTCTACATTTGTTTTAATGGATCAGCAACATTTAGAAAATTGGTTGAATAAACGAAAACTCAGACGAACATCTCGAACTGTGGATAGTTTATTTGAGCAACTATTGAAGGGTGACCTTGTTACTTTGAGTTCTTGTATTACCTTATTGGAGAGCACTTTGCCTATTGACAAGGAAATGGCCAATGATTTAATTCAGTTAAGTTTACCGCATGCTGGGAAATCAATTCGTATAGGAATTACGGGAGTTCCTGGCGTTGGAAAAAGTACATTCATAGAAGCGTTTGGTAAAATCCTCGTTCAAAAAGGGATGAAAGTTGCAGTTTTGGCTATTGATCCTTCTAGCAGTGAAAGCGGTGGAAGTATATTAGGCGACAAAACGCGCATGCAAGATTTGTCAGTTATGAAGAATGTTTTTATTCGTCCTTCAGCCGCTGGTTCAACCCTAGGTGGAGTTGCAAGAAAGACGCGAGAAAGTGTTTTTTTATGTGAAGTTGCTGGATTTGATGTGATTCTTATAGAAACTGTTGGCGTAGGGCAATCTGAAACGATGGTGCATTCTATGGTTGATTTCTTTCTATTGCTGATGTTGGCTGGAGCAGGAGATGAATTACAAGGTATCAAAAGAGGTATTATGGAAATGGCTGATGCTTTAGTAATTACAAAAGCGGATGGCGATAATGAGAAAAAAGCACAAATGGCCAGTCGAGAATATGCAAACGCAATGCATCTTTTTCCTCCAAAAACAAGTGATTGGATTGCTCCATCCTATACTTGTAGTGCTTATACGAATGAAAACATCGATAAAGTATGGGAAACAATAGAATCTTTTTCAAATCAAACAAAAATCAATGGATGGTTTGATAAACATCGAAAAATTCAAGATAAATATTGGTTGTCAGAATCATTAAAAGAATTGATTTTAAATGATTTTTTTGGAAATGAGGCTTCCATGAATGAATTAAAAAACATGGAACAAAAAGTTCTTTCTGGTGAAATAAGCTCATTTCATGCGGCGGAAATTTTATACGCGTATTATAATAAAGAAAAATGAAACAAGAATTTAAAATAGAAGGTGAATACATTGAGCTTATTCAATTATTGAAAGCACTTGGAATCGCTGAAACTGGCGGACAGGCAAAATACATTGTTGAACAAGGTGAAGTAATCCGAAATGGAG
>CANNKP010000078.1 GCA_947505255.1 Flavobacteriales bacterium | reverse complement strand
TTCTTTACCACCTTCTTTGTCGTAAACCGCTTTTAACAATGTACGCAAAGGAGCGTCATCATCATATGTGTAGATAGAAATATCATCTAATGCAGAAATTTTATCTGTAGCATATGCTGGAAAGCGTTTGCTATCGATTAATGACTCCACAATGATGTTGTTTTTACCTTGTGCGATTACTTTAAAAAGACCTGGTCTTCCTGAAATTGCAATTATACCTGTTAAATCCATTCTTATTTATTTACGCGTCAAAAGTATAAAATATTTTTTTCAAATTACATTCTTGTGATTTTTGAATAAATCTTTTCTGATTCAAATTCAATAATTAGATGATAAATTCCTTTAGGATATCCAGCTATTGAATATTTCTTATCGCCTAATGAATTAACTGTAAGTTCTTTACCGTTTTCAGAGAAAATTCTAATGGAAACAACATCTTGTTCCGAAAGAAGTGTAAAATAATCATTTGTTGGGTTGGGAAATAGCTTGATATCATGATAAACTTCGTCATTTAATCCCAAAGTGATAATCATTGGAGGTGTTTCTGATATGCAACCGTCAACACTTGTGCAATAACATGTGTATGTTCCATAAGGTGATGTAATGTCTAATGTTTGGTTCGTAGCTCCAGGAATATCTGTTCCATTTAGTGTCCATTGATAATCTGTAAATGATAATGAAGCCAATGTATTCCCTGACTGAATAATTGGCAAAATTGGTAATAATGGTAATTGTGTAACAGTTAATGTATCTGTTTGTAATGCGCATCCTCTAGCACTATAAACAACTGCATGATACTCACCAGCAGCGGAAATGGTGTCTATTAATCCAATACCTCCATTCGACCAAATAGCCGTCGTTAGGGGAGAGGATGATGCTAAAGTTAGAACTGAAGGTGGATTTCCACATGTTACATTAGAGCCCAAAACCGATGCAGTAAATTCAGTTGTTAATAATAAATTCAATGCATGAGGTTTACCGTATCCATAAGAATTGTTAGGCACAACTCCAGTATATGAATCTGTAAATGCCGTAGCTATTAAATCTGTTTTGAAAGAAGCATAAGTTGCCTTGTTGCATTTTTCAAGATAAAGTGCAGCTATCCCAGCAACCCCAGGAGATGCCATTGATGTTCCTCCATTTCTAGCATGCCATCCGCCTGAATCAATTAAAGTATTGAATGCAGGATTTGTCAATAGCCAAAACGGTGCCGCAGCTAATGAAACATCGCCTGATGCGCTCACATCTGGTTTTGTTAAACCATGTCTGCTCGGACCAACACTCGAATTTGGACTTAATTTCCCTGAAGGTGTCATATCTGATGCTGGAAAATAGGGATTCCCATTATTATCGATATGACCAAGTCTATTTCTGACATTTCCAACAGTAATTACTTTTTCTGAACAAGCCCAATTTGAAACGATGGTTTGCAGTGAATCAGGCATGTGATAATGAATTATTTCTGGCAAAACTGAGGGTGAGGGTAATGTTGTGATTAAATTGTTTAACCCGAGCCAAGCACCACTCCATAAGTCATATTTCCCTGAGCCTGTTGTCGAGAAACGGAAATTATAAGCGGTTGAATCGACATTACTAAAATATGCTTCCATGTGGTAATTACCATCAACTAATTCTGTGTAAATCTCAATTGTGGCAATTCTATTTCCAATCGAATTATAAATAGTGTCTAAAATAGGAGTACCAACAGATGCTTGGGCAGGTCTATAAATAGTTGATCCTCTTAATCCATACATTGGGGAAGGTAAATCTGCTCCAAATGCATAATTAAAAACACCATCAGAAAGATCTGACCATAAATCAAAATAGATATGATTCGCTCCAAATGCAGCACCAGCACTAGGATTATTTTGAATCCAAACGAAAGAAGTGTCTGCATCAATATTTCCTGTAACATGATATTTTCCTTTAGCACCAGCATTTCCTGCAGCACAAACTACAATGCGTCCAGATTGCGCATCCAAAAGCGATTCAATATAATCTGTAGCCGGATCATTTCCATCATGACTTCCCAAATAAGAACCAAGGCTTAAATTTACAATTGCCGGCATACCTAAAGTATCTGCAACTTTAAAAATATAATCGCATGCATCAGCAATAGTTAACGACCAATTCGGAAGGTTAAAATTTGTTTCAACGATGATTATTCTTGAATTTGGTGCCATACCTTTGTTTGTTCCATTTGCAAAACCATTACCAGAACCCATTCCAGCAACAGTTGTTCCATGTGCAGTGCTTTCTTCTGTACTTGTGCAAGTGCCATTATTAATCTGTGAACTATCCCAAACAATGCCATAATTATATGGTTGAGGAATTGTACCTCCAACATTAGTTGAGTGATCCCAGTAACGCATCACTCGCGTGTTTCCATTCGAATCAATGAAATCTGGATGATTCCAATCAATACCTTGGTCTACGTATCCAATAATTACATCATCTCCTGTGTAACTATTGTTTAATCCTCCAGTTCCATCATGCACAGGTTTTACATGGTGAATTACAACAGCCGAATCCGATAAAGCCATTGGCGGAGCATATTCAAAATAATAGTTTTTTAATTCGTGAGTTTTTGTTTTATCATCGATCCATTGCGCTGTTGAAGAAACAAACAACCAGTTGGATGAACTATATTTAATTGTGATATTTTCTTTATTTAAAAGGTCAATTGTTTCCTGATTGTTAGGAACACAAAATGTTGAAATCGATTTTGGAGAAGATTCTAAAAGTTGCTGAAACCCAAATTTATGTTGCTGAGAGAATAAATTGGTTGAATTGCTCCCAATTATTAAGAATATAAGTAGCGCTTTTACTCGAATCGATAGTACCATTTGTAATTGATTTAAACCTTAAGACGTAAATATAAACCGAAAGGTTAAAAAAAGCGCTCTGATTTAAAAGTTTATTTTTAATTTCATAAATTAATTCACATTTACAGAAAATATCAATATGAAAAAAAGATTCATTCGTTTAAGTTTAGTTGTTTTCACTTTTGGAATCACGAATTTATTTTACGCTCAGGAAAATAAAGAGATTTTAAACTGGTATAACGGAAAAGGTCCAGGAATGGAGACTGAAAAAGCATACAAAATGCTTAAGAAAAGAAAGTCTTCAACTGTTGTTGTTGCCGTTATTGACTCTGGTGTAGATATTGAACACAAAGATTTACAAGGTAAAATTTGGGTCAACAAAAATGAAATTCCAAAGAATGGAATTGATGATGATAAAAATGGATACATTGATGATGTAAATGGTTGGAGTTTTCTTGGTAATTCAAAAGGTGAAAATCTGAATGAAGCTAACCTTGAAAAAACACGAATTTTAAGAGATTTATCAAAGAAATTTGATGGAGTTGATCCTGCTACGTTGGGTAGTTCTGAAAAAGAAAGCTACGAATTATACTTAAAAGTAAAAGAAGAGGTAGCAGCAGAATTGGATAACTACACATCGTATTTAGGTCAGATGGATATGATTGCCATGATGATGGAACAAGTTCCTTCAATGGTTGGAACAGCAATGGGTAAAACGGATTACACATTGAAAGATTTAGAGAAATGGAATCCCACAGATGAACAAAATCAGCAATTAAAACAATTTGCAATGGCAATGAAAACTGGTGAACTTACTCCAGAAGTTATTGCTGAACAAAAAACGCAAATTGAGCAAATGGTCAATTTCAACTTGAATGTTGAATTTGATGACCGTGCATTAATTGGTGATAATCCACATGATTTCTCAGATACAAAATATGGTAATCCTGATGTTGAAGGTCCAGATGCATTGCACGGAACACACGTTGGTGGAATTATTGGTGCGATTAGAGGTAATAATTTGGGTGGTGACGGTGTAGCTGAAAATGTACTTTTAATGGCAGTTCGTGCAGTTCCAAATGGTGACGAAGCAGATAAAGATATTGCACTTGCTGTGCGTTACGCTGTTGATAATGGTGCAAAAGTGATAAACATGTCATTTGGTAAAGGATATTCTCCACATCAAAAAGAAGTTTTCGATGCATTTAGATATGCTGATTCAAAAGGAGTATTGTTAGTTCACGCTGCTGGAAATGATAATGCTGACGTTGATAGCAATCCAAACTTTCCAACTTCATTATATAGTTTTCAGCAAGAAAAATTAGATTTATTTTTGACGATTGGAGCTTCAACTCGTTTTAGCAAAGAAAAATTAGCTGCGTCATTCTCAAATTACGGTCAAACGAAAGTTGATGTTTTTGCACCAGGATTTGAAATATACAACAGTGTTCCGCAAAGTGCATATAAACAACTGCAAGGAACATCAATGGCAGCGCCAATGGTTGCTGGTGTTGCGGCAATGCTTCAAAGTTATTTCCCAACTTTATCTATGAATGAGATTAAAGATGTAATGCTTAAATCTGCTAAATCGTATAAAGGAACAAAACAAATTAAACCAGGATCTGAAGATCTTATTGATTTTGGAACATTATCTACAACTGGAGCTGTAATCAACGTGAAAAATGCAGTTAAAATGTGTTTAGCATTGGAAAAAACGAAAGCTGTAAAATAATTCAAGAATACTTTAACTTGAAGGCTATCCGTTTTGGGTAGCCTTTTTAATTTAATAAGAATGAGAAAAAATATTTTTTTAGTAACACTGTTGCTTTTGATTTGCACAAACGCAATTACCCAAAATGAACTAGACAAATTCATTGATGATTGGCATTTTTCAGCGACCAAGGCTAATTATGAAACATATTTTGGTGCAATGGATGATTCCTTTATTTTTCTCGGAACTGCGCCAGGCGAACGTTGGTCGAAAGACGAGTTCTCGAATTTTTCAAAACCTTATTTTGACAAAGGAAAAGCATGGGATTTTAAAGCAAGTAATCGCCATTGGAATTATTCTAAAAACGGGAAAACAGCTTGGTTTGATGAAGATCTCGACACGTGGATGCGCGACTGCAGAGGAAGTGGTATTCTTATAAAGAAAAAAGGGGAGTGGAAACTAGTTTATTATAATCTGACAGTCCTAATCGAAAATGAGAAAATGAAAGCGTTTATTCAATTAAGAGATGAAAAAAAGTGATGAGTGATGAATTTTGAGTGCTTGTCACTCCTAATTCATCACTCCTATTTCATCACTCTTTAAGAGTTTCCTTTCGCGTGATCTGCAAGAAATTGTTGCAAACCTAAATCTGTTAATGGATGCTTTGCTAATGCTTTAATTGCACTTAAAGGACCTGTCATAACATCAGATCCTATTTCAGCACAATTTATTATATGCATTGGATGACGAATCGAAGCTGCCAAAATCTGAGTATTAAAAGCGTAATTGTCATAAATCAATCTGATTTGAGCTATTAAATCCAAACCATTTGTAGAAATATCATCTAATCTTCCTAAAAATGGTGAAATATATGTCGCTCCAGCTTTTGCAGCTAATAATGCTTGTCCTGCAGAAAATACCAATGTACAATTTGTTTCAATTCCCTTTTCAGAGAAATATTTAATCGCTTTTATTCCTTCTGGAATCATTGGGATTTTTACAACAATATTTTTATGTAACGAAGCTAAATGCTCGCCTTCTAAAACCATTCCAGCATAATCTGTTGAAATCACTTCAGCACTAACTGGTCCGTCTACTATATTACAAATAGCAACATAATGATCTAAAATATTTTGCTTTCCAGTGATACCTTCTTTTGCCATCAATGATGGGTTAGTGGTTACACCATCTAATATCCCAAGATCATTTGCTTCTTGGATTTCTTTTAAATTCGCTGTATCAATGAAGAATTTCATAAACTTTTTTTTGACAAAAATAAGGGAATGAAACGGTTTTGTAGAAGTCGAAAGGGATAGAGTTTTAACGAATTATCCACAATTACTTGAAACTAAGAATACTTTTTTTGAGTCAGAATTTTCTAGAAAAAAAGTAAAAAAAGAGGGGTAAGCTACTTATATCGCACCGCTACAACCTCTTACCTTTGCTACGTTCCCGTCCTGGAGGAGTCAGAGGGAGCTGGTCGTACAAGACTTACCCCAGCTGCAAAGGTAATGAGAATTCTGAATTTGGTGGGTACTTTCAAAGAAAAATAATCTTTTAAGCATAAAAAAAACGATCCGGAAATCTGAATCGTTTTTATCTTTATTGTTAATGCTTTGAATCATAAGTGCATAAAATCCTTTTTAGCTAATAATTCATCTTCAGATTCTCTGTAATCCGGATCGTCAATACAACAATCAACTGGACAAACAGCTGCACATTGAGGTTCATCGTGAAATCCTACACATTCCGTGCATTTATCATGTGAGATATAATAAACGTCCATGTTTAAAGGTTCAAAACTTTTGTCAGCTTCAATCTCTTCTCCATTCAAAGTGGTAATGATTCCTTTTAATGTTGTTCCATCTGAATATTTCCATTCCGCACCACCTTCATATATAGCATTATTTGGACATTCCGGTTCACATGCCCCACAATTTATACATTCGTCTGTTATTATAATTGCCATTATTTTTCTTTTAAAGTGCAAATATAACAACGCTAAACGGATTCTTTTGTTCATTTTTTATAAAATTTCACTCTAAAACCAACTTTATCGAAGGATTGAAAGTAATTTTGTAATGTGAAGAGAGAAGAATTAATAAAAGGGTTTACACAATTAGGCAGACTAATGGTGTCAATTGGGAACGAAGAAAAATGGACTGGGTTTACTTCATGCGTGACAGAGGAGGAATACGAACAACTGATTTTACTCGTTAAAAAGCAATTTCATTTAAACGGTTGGTTTACAAATGAGAATGTAAATAACTCATTGAAAGCTTTAGGAAGCCAATTAACGGATGATCAATTGTCAATGTGGTTAGAAAATTATTCGTTCACTTCGCACCCGAAGAATGTTGCAATAATAATGGCGGGAAATATTCCTCTTGTTGGATTTCATGATTTCCTTTGTGTCTTAATGTCTGGAAATACAGCTATTTGTAAATTGAGCTCTGATGACAAAACATTATTACCTGCTTTAGGTTCAATATTAATTCAATTTTTACCTGAATTAAAAGATAGAATCGTTTTTACAAATGGAAGAATAGAGCAGATGGATGCTGTTATAGCGACAGGAAGTAATAATACTTTGTTATATTTTGAGCAATATTTCGGGAAATACCCACATATTTTCCGGAAAAATAAAACCTCTTTAGCAGTAATCTCTGGCAATGAATCGCACGAGGATTTTGATGCTTTGGGAAACGATATCTTTAATTATTTTGGTTTAGGATGCAGAAATGTGTCTCATTTGCTTTTCCCGAAAGAGTTTAATTTGAACCGATTTTTCGAGGGAATCATTCATCATTCTGAAGTAGCTAACCACAATAAATACGCTAATAATTACGATTACAATAAAGCCATTTATTTAATGAATAATATTCCAATGCTCGATAATAACTTTGTGCTTTTAATGGAATCTAAAGAATTATTCAGCCCGTTATCAATTATTCATTACCAATATTATTCAAATCAAGAAGAATTAGAAACCTATCTCGAATTACAAAAAGAAAATCTTCAAGCAATTGTTGGAGCAAATTATATTCCTTTTGGTCAAGCTCAATGTCCTGGCCTGAGTGATTATGCTGACGGAATAGATACTATGGCTTTTTTGAACGATTCTGTTTAAAATTACAGCATTGTATTTTATTCATTTGAGTCATTCTAATCTATACTTTAAATGGATACGTTTCAATGACTTCCGAACCTTCTTTAAGTTTAAGTGTGTATTTTCCTGAATTCCAATTTCTAACGCCAATATTAAAGGTGTATTCTGAAGCTCCTTTTGGAATTTCAAATGCTTGATTAGATTTAAATTTCAATTTCCCATTTTCATCATATACTTCTTGATGGATCCATTTTGAATCTGGAACATCAAAACTGACAAATCCTTTTAATTGAATTGGCTTTTGCTCAATAAAACCTTGATTATTTATTGAAGTTGCCATGTCCATTGAATAGTTCACTTCTTCTTGACCAGTTAGTTTAAATAAAAAAGACCGAATTTCTCTCAAATTTTTCACACCCAATGAAATGTTTGAAACAGGCGAGTTATCGCTAATTGCCCAAACAATATCTTGTTGAGAAGAAGACAACGATTTATTTTTTAAAAAGACGAATAAAGAATCAAACTTCGGATTTTTATTGGTTCCAATCGTAAAATAAGTTCCCCCAGAAGGACACTTATCTGAATGTTCACTGCAATATGCATGAATATTTTCAACTTTATTACTTGATGGAGCAAGTGAAATAAATTGCTGTTCAACAGTAATCAAAGTTTGTTCACCTTGATCCGTTGGATGAAAAAGTGTTCCTGCGGGAATAAAGAGTTGAAAAGGTCTAATAGTATTATTCTCTAACTGCAGTTTGACACATTGGCCGTTAAAACTTCCTGTACTTGATGATTTACAATCAATAAAGCCCTTTTGCAATGCTTCATTTAATGAGATTTTAATTTCATTGGTGCTTGATGTAAAAGAGACAATCAAGCCGATTCCGCTAAATAGGAATACGAAAAAATGGAGAGACTTTTTCATGTTGGAGAGTTTGAAAGTATAAGTAAGGTAAATGTAATCGGTTACAAACATTATGTAAACAATATATTAACAGTAGGTTAACATTGATAATACACATTTTATTACTATGCAAGCAGAATAATTTAGTTTTCACCTACTTCAATCAATGATATATACATATGGTGAAATTTCTTATTAATCTATTCAATCTTTTGATAGGTTTGAATGAACCAATAAATGGAAAAGGTGTACTTCAAATTGTCCAACAGTTTAGCTAAATGTTTGACATATTGAAAGACATAATTGAACTAGTATTAATTTATTAAACTTACTCTTATGATTGTTGTTTTAAGTATTATCGCATTGGTTGCCGCTGTTTCATTTTACGATTATTTTGGATCAAGAAGCTGGCAACAAGTTACATCATCCGTTAGGAATGACGCTGTGTTTGAGAAACGTAACAAAGATTATGGTGCATTTGTAATCCGAAGAGATTATGACAAAACCTTGATGATTATTATGATTTCGTTCGTTTTTAGTACAGGATTAATTTTCGCAGGCTATTTAGGATTAAAAAATGAACCGAAACCTATTGCTTTCAAACCGCCTGTAGGAGTTGATATCGATCCAAAAGTTGAAATATTAACAAAAGAGGAGCCCGTAAAAGAAGTTAAGGTTGAAAAAGTTATTGAAGAATCTCGTGAAGCAACATTGGAATTCAAAATCCCTGAAGCAACAGATGAAGAGATAAAAGAAAAACTTCGAATTCAAGACGAATTAGAAAAAGCAAAGGCCGCAGCGCTTGAAGCGGAGCAAAAAGGGAAAGGAACTTTTATTCCAATTATTGGCAATAAAAAAGATACCACTGACATTGAAAAGCCTAAAGGTCCAGCAGATTGGGTAGATGTTGAAGCTGAATACCCTGGAGGTTTCTCTGCAATGATGAAATTTATTCAAGATAAATTCACAGTTCCTGCTATTGCATATGATATCAATGCATCAGGAAAGGTTTTCTTGAAATTTGTGGTAGGAGAAGATGGAAGTATCGGCTCTATAAAGGTACAAAGAGGTATACCTAATTGTCCAGAATGTGATAAAGAAGCAATTCGAGTATTGAAAATGATGCCGAATTGGAAGCCAGGTAAAATAAAAGGCAAAGCTGTTAGTTCATATTTCAATCTACCTATAAATATTGATTTACAATAACTTAAGACGTTTATAATAACGAATGCGTCACAGCAAATAAAACACTGTCAACTTTACCGTTAAATCGGTGAAGTTGACATAATAAAAAGAATCAGTTACATGTTAATAAAAACGTAACAAGTTTATCTTTTTCATTTGAAAGTTTTTTGTTATGTTTGGCGCTTAAATCGAAATCTAAAGAATAATAAAAATTTAAAATTATGAGCAAAAATCAAAAGACAGCAGGTGGTTTTTCATCTTTAATGGCATCAATTGCAATTGTAATTTCACTAGTAATTGGTGTTTTAATTTACATGTTTATCTTCGGAGATAAAGCAAATTTTGTTGATGGACTTCAGGAAAATGAAGTTGTAGCAGAAGGTGTACAACACTATTTTGGATTAATACATAAAGGTGGTTTCATTGTACCAATGTTAGTTGCAATACTTATTATAATAATCGTTTTTTCAATTGAGCGTTTTATTACATTGTCTAGAGCGGCAGGAAAAGGAAGTGTTGTTAATTTCGTTGCGAACGTAAAAGGATTGTTAGAAGCGAAAGAAATTTCTGCTGCAATCGAAGAGTGTGATGCTCAAAGAGGTTCTCTAGCAAACGTTGTTCGTGCAGGTTTAGAAAAATACGACCATGTTGCAGCAGATACTTCAATGGATAAAGAACAAAAAGTGGAATCTTTGAAAAAAGAATTAGAAGAAGCAACTTCATTAGAATTGCCAATGCTTTCTAAAAACTTAGTTGTTTTATCAACATGTGCATCTATTGCTACGTTAATTGGTTTGATTGGAACAGTACTTGGTATGATTAAGTCGTTCTCTGCAATGAGTCAAGGTGCACCGGATACAGCTCAATTATCAGCTGGTATTTCAGAAGCATTGATAAATACTGCTTTAGGTATTACAGGTTCTGCAATCGCGATTATCATGTATAACTTCTTCTCAACAAAAATTGATTCTATGACATATAGTATTGATGAGGCTAGTTTTACAATCGTTCAAGATTTTACAGCATCAAACAAATAATTAATTAATTAAATAATTAAGCGAAATGCCTAAAATTAAAATACCTAAAAGTTCACCGTCGATAGACATGACTCCAATGGTTGACTTGGCTTTCTTGCTT
>CANNKP010000077.1 GCA_947505255.1 Flavobacteriales bacterium | reverse complement strand
TCATTTTGATACGCAAAAATAGAATTGGCAGCTAATCCTTTCTCTATTTTTAAAAACGAAACAAAATCCTTAATATAGCGTTCCCAAGTTGACATGAATATGAAAATTTTAATCGTTAATGGTCCCAATTTAAATTTACTTGGGACGCGCGAACCACAAATATATGGCAATCAATCTTTCGATGCTTATTTTAATGCGTTGAAAATTGAAAGTAATGCTGATTTGACCTATTTTCAATCGAATATTGAAGGAGAATTGATCAATTGTTTGCAAAAATCCGATCACGACGGGATAATTCTCAATGCTGGAGGATATACGCATACGAGTGTAGCGTTAAGAGATTGTGTCGCTTCAATAACAATACCCGTTGTAGAAGTTCACATATCCAACATTACGAAACGAGAAGAATTTCGCCATACTTCTTTAATATCTCCTGTTGCAGTTGGGTGTGTTTTCGGCTTTGGATTGAAAAGCTATGAATTAGCAATTCATTTTTTTGAAATGAATAAACGTTGATTCAATTCTTTGAATTTTGTTACACCTTTAAAATATCGTGCCCATAATATACTTCCTCGATATAAACCTGTTGAATTGAATGTAGTGGATTGAATTTTTATTGCTTTACGCTGTTTTAGTAACACTGATAAATGCTTATACATCGATCCATGAGCCTTCAAAACACTCGCAAGATGTTTCCAATCACCTCTTAAAAAGAAACGAATTCCAGCAATTCCATCTAAATTTAACCTGTGAACAAGTTTAAAGAATAGAATACCTTCATGGTTTTTTACAATCATGAATAAACTGTTTCTAAAATTCAAATACGATTTACGTGGAGAAAGATAGGGCAGTGTTCCTCCACCAACATGATAAATTATTGATGCGGGATTAACCATGAATTTATGACCTTGTTTTTTCAAACGCCAACATAAATCAATTTCTTCCATGTGAGCAAAAAAAGCTTCATCGAAACCACCAATGCGATGGTACAATTCAGCGCGAATTAATAAGCAGGCACCAGTTGCCCAGAATACTTCTGCTTCACCGTCATACTGCCCCTCATCGAGCTCAAATTTATCAAAAATTCGTCCACGGCAAAACGGGAAATAATTTCGATCTAAATAACCTCCAGAAGCACCAGCATGTTCAAATAAAGATTTATCATTATAAGACAATACTTTTGGTTGACAGCCTGCAATTGATTCATCTTCCATTGTTTTTAATAATGGTTCCAACCAATTTTCAGTTACTTCAATGTCACTGTTCAGGAGTAAATATAATTTGGTGTCGACAAGTTTTAACGCATCGTTATAACCTTTAGCGAAACCACCATTCGATTCATTGATTATTATTTCAATTGTTGGATAATTATTTCTTAAAAATTCGACAGAATCATCAGTTGAAGCATTATCTGCAACAATTATTTTGACATCTTTTGAAAACGCACAAACAGATGGTAAAAATTGTTCTAAAAAAATTCTACCGTTCCAGTTTAAAATTACAATTGCTAATGAATCCACAAATATCAAATAATATAATGCTCAATATTAGGTATTAATATTGACGAAACAAATCATTTCCATTTGTACCGTAGTGTTTTTGAACATCTGCATTCGGGTCGTCTATATTCCCATTTGTTGTATTTCTATTTACCAGAATTTGCGGCCAACCTGGGTTTTTTAATTCACCAATCATATCTGAATGCAACAATCTATACCCATTATTTACTAGATCAGGGTTGTAAAAGATGAATCGTTTATTACTGAAAGAACCTATTTTATTGTACTGCCAAATTTCATAAGGATATTCATTGGATGAAGTCTCTTTTTGAACAATTGTTGTGGGTGAGCCATATTGCAAATAAACACGACCTCTATCTGTTTCAAACCCTTCTTGAAAATTATTTGAATATAATTCTTCAACTAATTGTACTTGTGCTTTATATTTCAACCAGGCTTCAGTTGTGTTTTTAGGCGCTGTTAATAACCAAAATGCTTGAATGTGTTTGCGCTGTGCATTAATATCATGCGAATTTAAGGTAGAAATAATATTTTTCACTTCAACGGCTTTTGAAATAGGAATAAAGCTTTCTAAATAATATTCAACACTATCATCCGTAATTGATTCTTGAAAAATTGGATCCAATACCAATGTTGCTAAATCCCATTCCACTTCAATGTCATTGCTTCGCTGAAACAAATATGTTTGAGTTGTAAGTTCAACCATACTTCTTGACAAAAGTGTGTAGTTAATTGCGTAATTTCCAGTCGCCAATTTTGTAATGTCAATATTTCTAATAATTGGAACAACAGCTGGTGTTTCGTGTTTTGTATAAAGTGTAAATTCTGGTAATTCCTTTCCTGTATCTGTATTTATTATAGCTTGTTTTAAACCGCAAACAGAATCTTCTAATATATTCATGTTGTAAAATTCAAAATAAACAGGAATTGAGGATAATTGTGATGGATAGAAAGTAGAAAGTCTTGGGATTATTTTATACCCAGATTTATAAAAAATGGATGTTTCATCTCCTGGTGTAGCATATTCAATAATTTCAATGTCCGAAATCGAAATCGTTTTAGATAAATCTTCAATAATAATTGGTTGATTAGCTTTCACTGAAGCACTTGTAGCATTCAGATCTTGTAATTCTATATTCATCATATAGCGTCCAGGAGCGAGTACGTATCTTTTTAAGTCATAAAAATCATCAATAATGCTATCTTTCATTATCGATGATTGCAGGCGATATACGTCATTTACGATTGTTGAATCACCAGTTTTTATTTGAATAGAGATAGCAATTTCAGATTGTAATCCACCTTCTACTGCTTTATATTTTGCAGAATGACCAACAAATTGAAAGTATATTTCAATATAATTGCCAGTTTCAGGTGCATAAAATTGTTTATTATCTAAATAAGCACGAAGATTAGATTCCTGTGAAACAGCAAATTTGCAACAGAGTAAACTAATTGAAAAAACAAAAAAACTTATAAATCGCATATGTTATTTGATTGGTGAAGTAAAGTTAAGAAAATCAAAGGCTATTTTTTAATAATTGCTGATTTATTGTTTAAACTGTTGATAATGTAGTGTAAAGACAAAACAAAAGCTAGTAATCAAAAGCAAAGCAATTATATTTTTTAAAAAATTTCGCTTTTTTTTCAGTTTCACTTGTCAATATTCAAAGAATTACTACTTTTGTCGCGGAGAATTGGCAGAGTGGTCGATTGCGGCAGTCTTGAAAACTGTTGTACCGCAAGGTACCGTAGGTTCGAATCCTACATTCTCCGCAAGGAGTTCTAAACCCGTTTCAACGTTAGTTGAAACGGGTTTTTTCATGCTCCAAATTTCACCAAGCTTGCTTGAGAGAAATTTGGAGCATGAAAAAATCAGGTTACCTCTATTTCAGAGGGAAACGGGTTTAGAATTCCTTAAGCCTCCCCTTAAAGGATCAATTATCCTACATTCTCCGCAAGGAGTTCTAAACCCGTTTCAACGTTAGTTGAAACGGGTTTTTTTTATGCTCCAAATTGTTCATGTTTTAACGGATAATGTTTGGATCCTAGATAGTTCCTCTCGAAGAATAGGATTTACAAATCGTATTTCATAATTCGCAATTAAGAATGCTTATCTTTGTGGAAAAATTGAACATGAGCGATAAAACAACCAACATTAGTGAACTAGGAGAATTCGGTTTAATAGATCATTTAACTAAGAATTTTAAACTAAAAAATACTACTTCATTGGTTGGTGTAGGTGATGATGCAGCCGTTATTTCAATTTCCGAAGAAGACGCACTTTTAGTTTCAACAGATATGTTAATTGAAGGAATTCATTTCAATTTGATGTACATGCCTTTAAAACATTTAGGTTATAAAGCTGTGGCAACGAATGTATCAGACATTTGTGCTATGAATGGTGTTGCAGAACAAATCACAGTTTCTATTGCTGTTTCAAGTCGTTTCCCATTGGAAGCGTTAGAAGAATTATACGAAGGGATTCATATCGCTTGTGAGAAATTCAATGTCGATTTAGTTGGCGGTGATACAACTTCATCCGTTTCAGGATTAACAATTAGTGTTTCAGTTACAGGAAGAGCAAAAAAGAAGGATATTACATACAGAAATGGCGCAAAAGAATTTGATTTATTGGTCGTAACAGGCGATTTAGGTGCAGCTTATATTGGCTTGCAAGTTTTGGAACGTGAAAAAAATGTTTTCAATGCAAATCCAAATATTCAACCTGATTTAGACGGACATGATTATATTATTGAACGCCAATTGAAGCCAGAAGCGCGAGTTGATATCATCGGATATTTAAAAGAATTAGATGTTGTGCCTACTTCAATGATTGATATTTCTGATGGTTTGGCTTCAGAGATTTTACATTTGTGTAAAGCAAGTAAAGTTGGCTGTCATATCTACGATGAAAAAATTCCAATTGATTCAAAAACGTCATTAACAGCAATTGAATTCAACATGGATCCTAGCACATGTGCATTGAATGGTGGAGAAGATTATGAATTGTTGTTTACAATTGCACAAGCCGATTTTGATAAAGTTAAAGGCAATCCTCATATGACTTTTATCGGACACATGACGAGTGAAAAAGAAGGCACTTACTTTATCGATAAAAATGGTTCTGCTATTGGATTAAAAGCTCAAGGTTGGAATCACTTTCAATAATTTGTGATTTGGCACTTCGACAAGCTCAGTGACCAAAGTAATTTGGAATTAATTAGACAAGCTCAGTGACCAAACTAATTTGTGATTATTTAAACCAACTTGCGTATTTGATATAATTATCTGCGATTCGTTGCACTTCGCCCTTGAATAATTCTGGGGAAAGTGTTTTAACTTTTTTTGCTGGAACACCAGCATAGATGCTCCACGATTCAACGCGTGTTCCTTCAAGTAAAACTGCACCTGCAGCAATGATACAATTTGATTCGATATAGCAATTATCCATCACAATTGCACCCATTCCTATAAGTACATTGTCTTCAACCGTGCAACCGTGAACTAATGCATTATGGCCGATTGAAACATTGTTTCCTAATACAACTTTTGTCTTTTCAAATGTGCAATGAAGAACAGCTCCATCCTGAATGTTAACTTTGTTTCCCATTCGAATCGAGTTGACATCTCCACGAACAACGGCACTATACCAAACGGAACATTGGTCGCCCATGATCACATCTCCTATAATAGTTGAATTTTCTGCAAACCAACAATCGTCTCCAAATTGTGGTTGAAAACCTCTACATGCTTTTATTAATGCCATATTCTTTTGAATTTTGAATGACAAGTTATGAATTACATGTTATAAAGCAATAAATTATTTTTCTATTCTTAAACTAGTAATTTGCAATTAAGAACTTGCAACGACTTACAAATATTTACTTGCTTCTCGTTTAGCTAGGCCTTGCAAATTAATTTCCTCAACAAAAACGCTAACTGCTTTTGGATTGAATTTCGAATATTGTCTTAAAGACCAACCGATAGCTTTTTGAATAAAGAATTCCTTAACGTGCTGATATTGTATAATTAAACTTTTTAACAGTTCAAAATCCACATCATTTCCGTATTTTAATTGGAAGATTAGGCAAGATCTATTTAGCCACATATTATCTGAATACCTCCAATCTTCAATTAAGGAATTTGCTTCATTTGGAAACAATTTACAGTATTTTCCTAAATAATTGGAAGCTATAGAATCAACGGAATCCCACCAAGAATTATTAGAAATCAACCATTTTATTTTCAGGTCATCTGATTCAAAAATGAATTTTTTATTCCAACTATTCAAATAATCAAGTGCAACATGGTGAAATTCTCGTTCTTCTCTTCCCCATAATTCCTCCACAATTTCCCAGCGCTTTTCATTGCTTAAATCTTTCGGAATTTCACTCATCCATTTTCGCTGAATTTCTTTTCGGAGAGATGCATTGATTCCATAAAATGGAAAACGGCCTTTCATGTATTTCGACATGGAAAGACCGTATTCATAATTTGAATTCTTCTTAAATTCGCTCTCTAAAAACGTACTATTCTGAACTAAATGTTCATTATTCATTCGCTCAAATTTGCTTTTACAAATCTAATTGATAAACCTCAGATAATGAACTGTTGTTTTTTAAGGTAATTTTAAGATCATCAATGAGACCGTCATGAATATCATATACCCAACCATGTAGATGGATTTCTTGTCCTTTTGCCCAAGCATTTTGGATAATTGATGTTTTTGCCACATCCAAAACTTGTTCTTTAACATTTACCTCTACAAAACGATTGAATCTCTCTTCTTCATTCGGAATTGCATTTAATTCATCTTGATGTAATCGATAAACATCTTTAATATGTCGGATCCAATTATCGATTAATCCAATTTGTTTGTTTGACATTGCCGCTTTTACGCCTCCACAACCATAATGGCCACATACAATAACGTGTTTTACTTTCAGAACATTTACAGCAAAATCCAATACACTCAAGACGCTCATATCTGAGTGAATTACCATGTTTGCAATATTTCGATGCACAAATACTTCTCCTGGAGGAGCTCCAATTATTTCATTGGCAGGAACACGACTATCTGAGCAGCCTATCCATAAAATAGGCGGTTCTTGGCCTTTTGAAAGTCTTTTAAAGAAATTTGGATCTTTCTCCAAATTTTTAGCAACCCATTTTTTATTATTATCTAATAAATTGTTATAATATTTTTCCATTGCATTATTTTTTATAATCACCTAAAGTTTCAACTTCAGGAATATTGATTGTTGTTAATGTTATATTTCTTTCTTTTGCACCTACTAATTTGAATTCTTGAATAATTTCCAAGACATCAAAATCTATTGATTCACAATGACTTCCGTCTATAGTGACAAATGAATCATTCGGCAATGCATCTAGTGAAGCGATGATTCTACCTTTGTTTAAAAAAGTCACTTCTTCAGACAAAATAATTTGAATATGTTTAAGGTGATTTTCTTCTTTTTCAGAAATTGAGTAATTATTCTTGTAATTTTTACGCAGAATAAAAAGGATAGAAAATGCCATTCCAATTCCAATTCCTCTTAATAAATCAGTAAATAGAATCCCTGCAATAGTTGCTAAAAAAGGGATAAATTGATCGTATCCATTGTGATAAAGTTGCTTATATAGCTGAACTTTCGATAATTTATACCCAACTAGAATTAAAATTGCGGCCAAACAAGCTAATGGAATGAGATTTATTATTTTAGGAAGAAATAATACGGCAACTAGCAAAAGTAAACCATGTAAAATGGTCGATGCTTTTGTCTTTGCTCCAGCGTTGATGTTTGCAGAACTTCTCACTATAACTTGCGTAATTGGCAGTCCACCGATCAATCCTGAAATAATATTTCCAATACCTTGAGCTTTAAGTTCCCTATTTGTTGGTGTATGATGTTTTTCAGGATCTAGTTTATCTGTTGCATCAACGCTTAACAATGTTTCTAAACTCCCTACAAACGCTAACGTAAGTGCAATAATGTAAACATTTGGGTTCGTTAAAAAAGAAAAATCGGGATAAGACAAAACCGAAGAAATTTCACTGATTGATTTTAAAACTGGTAATTCAACTAAATGTTTTTCACCTACGGCTATAGTTGGAATGAATAGTTGGAAAAAGATATTTAATAAAATTGCAATTATTACCGCAAATAAAGCGCCTGGAAGTATTTTGAATAATGCAATTTTTTTAAAAAATGGTCTTTCAAAAAGTAAAAGTATTGTGATGGAAACCAAACTAATTATAATAGAACCAGTTTGCAATGAATTCAAAGCATACAGCAATTCTGAAAAAGTATTGTGCCCATCAAATTGAAAAAAGGCGTCATCCCCAAAGAAATCTTTATCATATCCTAATGCATGAGGGATTTCCTTCAAAATTAAAGTCAAACCGATTGCAGCCAACATACCTTTAATTACGGATGAAGGAAAATAATTGGCTAGAACTCCCAGTCCAGCAAAACCAGCAATTACTTGGATTATTCCTGAAAGAACAATTGCAACCAAAAGTCCTTCAAAACTGCCTAGAGTTGTTAATGCAGCAATTAGAATTGTGATTAATCCCGCAGCAGGACCAGAAACTCCAATTCTACTTCCACTTAAAAAACCTACAACAACACCACCAATGATACCGGCAATTATTCCAGAAAAAACATTGGGTAATCCATTTATTGATTCAACACTTGTGGAAGCTAATCCTACGCCAAGACATAGAGGTAATGCTACCAGAAATGTAACGAGACTTGATGGCAAATCTTGCCTTAAAGTCTTAAAAACATCTTTCATTTTAATATACTTTAAAAACTGTTAATTAATTTTTTGCAAAAACTAAACAGTTAATTCTGGAGGAGAAAAAAGATTTTTTGAATAGTTGTTGGTATAAAAGTCTTTCGAATTGATCAAAAGAGGCTTTTCATTCGTTGAAAAGAAAGGATTAAATGCCAGAGTCAACATTTCTATTGAAAGTAAATCCTCCATATCAGAATTTTCTTCCTCACTATCATCTTCGCTATTGTCGTTCAACATTTCAGTGAGTTCTTCACTATCCAAATTGCTATTAATGAATGACAGAGTAACTGAATTAGCGACAATTAGAAAAATAAATATGTGTAAAATTATTTTCATCAAAATATTATACTCAAAAATAGTAAACTAATTCAAAATGAAAACATCAATTGTCGAATTACTCATAAAAAAAGCTAATAAATCAGATGATTCATTGGCTTTCTATTATTTAAATTGTTTTATTTTATCACCTTTAATTCTTTACCAACCTTGATAAAAGCGGCGATTGCTTTATCTAGATCGGCGATTGAATGTGCTGCAGATATTTGTGTTCTAATTCTTGCTGCACCTTTTGCTACAACAGGAAAAAAGAATCCAATTGCATATACACCTTCCTTCAATAGAGCATCCGCAAATTGCTGTGAAAGTGCTGCGTCATATAACATTATTGGAACAATCGGTGAATCGCCAGGCTTAATATCAAAACCAGCTTCAATGATTCTATCCTTAAAATATTTTGTGTTTGCTTCTAATTTATCTCTCAATTCTGTTGTTGAGCTAAGAATGTCAAATACTTTATTTGAAGCACCAACAATTGCTGGAGCTAAAGAATTTGAGAATAAATATGGACGTGAACGTTGACGCAATAATTCAATGATTTCTTTTTTTCCTGTTGTATAGCCACCCATTGCTCCACCAAGTGCTTTTCCCAAAGTTCCTGTTATAATATCTACACGGTCCATCACATTGCAATATTCAGGAACACCACGACCAGTTTTACCTATAAATCCGGCTGAGTGACATTCATCCGTCATCACTAAAGCATCATATTTATCCGCTAAATCGCAAATTTTATCCATTAAGGCAATGTCGCCATCCATTGAGAAAACGCCGTCTGTAACGATAATTCTAAAACGTTGGGCTTGCGCTTTTTTCAATTGTTCTTCCAAATCATTCATATCAGAATGTTTGTATCGGTACCTGTTTGCCTTACACAAACGAACACCATCAATAATCGAAGCATGGTTCAATTCATCTGAGATGATTGCATCTTCTTCGCCAAAAAGTGGTTCAAAAACTCCTCCATTTGCATCAAAAGCTGCGGCATATAAAATCGTATCTTCCGTACCATAAAATTTCGCAATTTTTGCTTCCAATTCTTTGTGAATATCTTGAGTTCCACATATAAAACGAACAGAAGACATTCCAAAACCATGCGTATCTAAGGTGTCTTTTGCTGCTTGAATAACATCGGGATGAGAAGAAAGTCCTAGGTAATTATTAGCACACATGATAACTACTTCATCGCCTGAACTAACTGTTACTTTTGCCCCTTGTGGACTTGTAATAATTCGTTCTCTTTTATAAATTCCTCCTTCTTGAATAGCTTTTATTTCAGCTTGAAGATGATCTTTCATTTTTCCGTACATAACCCGCTTTTTTTTGTTCAAAGATAACAAAAGCGTAACGAAAAATTGGTGATACTATTTAGAAATTCCATTTCATGTTTTTATCGTCCAAAATAGCAAAAGAAATCTTGTAATTTGCTCGTGGTGCCATTTGATTACCATCAGACAAAACACCATAAAAACCAATTCTGAGTCGTCTTTTAGAAAACTTGAAATTACGTTCTAAACCAGCAAAAATCTCATAATGCTGCCAATTATATTCTTTCACATATAATGCTCCAACTCCCATGACCAATCCTATTCCGGTTTTTTTCATAAAAGGAATCTTATTGATTATTGCTCCGTTATCATGGTGGACAAAATGTGCTTCATAAAAAATATCTTTTGAAGGCAAAGAAGAATCTAGACCTTGAAATGAATACAAAGGATTTGAGAACCAAATTGGGTCACTTCTTCTTTGGAATTTGAAATCTGCTTCATATAGATTTTTTGAACTTAAGAATTTACCCGAAGTAATATGATAAGAAGATGTGCCAATTGTGCCAATCTTAAATGTTTGCATAATTCCAACTCTCAGATACTCATGATTAATATCACTTCCAAATAATTTAGGAATTCCTCTTTCATATGTTGTATAAAATGTAGGGAAACTGGAACCCAAAAGTACTTTTCTATTCGGTTCTCTCATGTACTTTTGTTTAGGTGTATATCTTAAAGTCATTTCACCTATTAATGCTTGATATTTTTCAAATTCCGTTGGGTCAGAATTAGGAATTGCATTGTCAAAAATATTTAAGAATTTATATCCTTCCAGACTTTTTCTTTGAGCATAAGATAGATCAACTTCACAATAAAAACCATTGAATAGTTCATAATCATGATTAATCGAACCTTGCGTGGTTTCAATAAAGTTTTCACGTTTGTAAATTTGAGTAATCGCATCGTAACTTCTTATAACATCAAAATCATGTGATAAATCGATGCTTACTCTACCAAAATGAAAGGGATCATAGAGATATCTCCAATAGGTTTGACCT
>CANNKP010000076.1 GCA_947505255.1 Flavobacteriales bacterium | reverse complement strand
CCAATTTTATTCAACTTCACCAATTGTTGAACAAGTTCCAATTTAAACTCTTCGGAAAGCATTCCTCGTTTCATTGCGGCAGATAAAATTCCTGATCCAATAGGTTTTGTCAGAATTAAAATATCTCCTGCTTTGGCCGAATGATTTCTTTTTAAATTTTTCTTTGCCACAATCCCGTTAACTGCAAGTCCAAAAAGTGGTTCTGGATTTTCAATCGAATGTCCACCTCCAATTGCAATTCCAACACTTGCACAAAGATCGCACGCTCCTTTTAAAACTTGAGCTGCAATTTCGTTTGGTAGTTTATCTGTAGGCCAACCTAAAATACTTACAGCCATTACAGGAGTTCCGCCCATAGCGTAAACATCACTAATAGAATTTGCTGCAGCAATTCGACCAAAATCATATGGATCATCTACAATTGGCGTAAAAAAGTCAGTAGTACTAACCAAATAACTGTCATTCCCCATATCCCAAACAGCAGCATCGTCGCCTTTAGAATTGCCGACAATCAAGCCAAATTCGTCAGATGAATGTTGATTGGATAAAATTTCTCGCAAAGCAGCCGGTGGTAATTTACATCCACAGCCTCCGCCTTTCGTGAATTCAGTTAATCGAATTGTTTTATTTATTTCCATCTTTCAAAGAAATGAGTTGTTTTGTTATTTCTAAATAACTAATTCCTTGGGCAGCAATTTTCGTTATTTTATTCGTTGTATTTTGTTCTAAGTTATATGAATATGTTTTATCATAATAAATTAAGGCCATTGCAAAAGCTTCTCGAATTTCTCCGTTTTCCAACAATTCAATTGCTCGTTTCACATGTTGTGGCCCCAACCTTTTTCCAATTCTCAACATAGATACTTTCAAGTCTGCAATCGAAAAGTTTGCATAATCTTCCATAATTTGATTGAGTCTTTCTTCAAAATCGCGATCCAAATAAATTTTTTCTGTCGTTTTCATTTGTGACCAAATTCCTTCTGGAATCACACGAGCTCCAATTGTTCGACTTTCATCTTCAATCCAGATGATTTTATTTTTATCCAATTTACGGATCGTTGCAAATAAATTATTTTCAAATTGTTCTTGTGAAGGTTGATCCTCCATTCCTAGAGCACCAAAAGTAGAACCTCTGTGATTTGCAAAATGTTCCAAATCCAGAATTTGTTCGCCGTGTTCTTTCAAGTGATTCAATAAAATTGTTTTTCCTGAGCCAGTTTTTCCTCCTAAAACAATAATTTTCAAAGGCTCCTCAAACGATTTTAACACAACTCCACGAAACGCTTTATATCCACCTTTCAAAAGAATCGGTTCAATCCCATAGAATTCTAAAAGAAATGCATAGAATTGGCTTCTCATTCCTCCTCTCCAACAATGAACCAAAACTTGATTGTCTTTCACCAATTTAACTCCTTGTTTTAAACGGATGCTCATAAATGGACCAAGTAATTCCAACCCTTTAAAAACAGCAGGTTCTCGACCATTTTGTTTGTAAATAGTTCCAACTATTTTCCGCTGTTCATCGGATAATATTGGGATATTCCCAGCAGATGGAAAGTGACCACTAAAAAATTCATTTTCACTGCGAACATCGATAATCGGCATCTGGTCGGCTAATTCAATAAATTCCTCAATGGAAACAGATTTGGTCATCGTGTAAAGTTAAGTGATAGTTCCGATAATCTTAAACAAAAAAGCAGGCTATCAATAACCTGCTTTCAATCATAAATAAATTAATCTTTATTTTTTCAGAACAATACCATCTGCTTCAAAACCTAATTCAAATTTTGGTTCGGTAATTTTCGCAATTTCTTCTTTACTTTTTCCTGCATCTTCAGCAAAATGTTGCAACAGTTCAACACTTACAGTATCCCAATGTGCAACGCCATGTAAATATGCTTCAGTACCAATTTTTGTTTTTGGTGGAATTGTAAAATGATCTTTAAAACGCACCATGAAGGTTTCGCCATTTCCTTTGTCAACATTAATCCAGCAACCCGCTTTTGAGCAAACTTCTGATATTGGTGCAAAAAAAGTAAATTCCATTTCTTCCTTTTGACCTTCAAATTTTTTCAGCATATTTGAAACAGAAACAGATTTAGATGTGTCAACTTTCACTGGTCCATAACTTTTCCCTAACACTACTGCGTTTTCAGATTTACTTTTATTTCCGCATGAAGCAGCAAAAAAAGCTAAACCTGCAATTAATAATATTTTTTTCATTTTATTGATTTTTTTTGCAAATATGCGAAGTTTATTGAGACTAGACTATGACGATAGTCATAATATTTGGAAATAAAAAAAGGTCACCCATCATCAGACAAGTGACCTTTGAATAAAATTTAATTGTTATCTCATGTAATTAACAAAAAACTCGTCTATTGTAATTGACTTTCCTTCAATTATAACATTTTGAATACCACAAGCGGTTAAGAATCGGACAACAATGTGTCTGTTTTTTTCATCATTTTCAATCATTGTTATTTTTGCTTCATTTGTTTTTTCTGAATAAACAACAGTAAAATAATGAATATAATATTGAGCATTTTTTGCTACTTCTTCGGCGGAAAGTTTATTCCCAAGAATAAAAGAATAGTTACCAGTTTCTTTACTTAAAATTAATTCAGTTTTTGATTGTGCAGTTGCGCTGTTTATTTCTTGTGCATATGACATTGTTACCAAGCTTACAACAGTCAAAACGGATAAAAATAATGTTCTCATAATGTTTGTTTTTATGAAGACGATAATAATTCTTAAAAAGTTGTATCGACTTCTGAAAGCTAATATACAATTTTTTTGCCAAATTTGTTTTATCATGTTTAAACTTTTAGCATTTTTCGACGAGCACAAAATTGAAGCCGGTTGCGATGAAGCAGGACGGGGTTGTTTAGCGGGTCCAGTAGTTGCTGCGTCCGTAATTTTACCGAAAGATTTTTATCACCCGTTATTAAATGATTCAAAAAAAACAACTGAAAAACAACGTGATTTATTGCGACCAATAATTGAAAAAGAGGCAATTGCATTTGGCGTTGCTTTTGTTTCACCAGAAGAAATAGATACAATCAACATTTTAAAAGCCAGTTTTCTTGCTATGCATCGTGCGGTTGATCAATTAAGAATCCGTCCTGAATTGTTACTCATTGATGGCAACCGTTTTAATCCATATGAAAACATCCCTCATGAATGCATCATAAAAGGTGATGGAAAATATTTAAATATTGCAGCTGCTTCCATATTAGCCAAAACCTATAGAGACGAATATATGGAAAAGTTGAACGAAGAATTTTTAGCTTATTCGTGGAAACAAAATAAAGGTTATCCAACAATTGCGCACAGGGCAGCGATTGAAAAACATGGACCCACTGTTCATCATCGAATGTCATTTACACTTTTAGCTCCTCATCAACTTTCATTGTTTGATTAAACAACTCATTGTTCATTTAATTAATGGCATCCTTCATTCTTTGCCATATTAACTGCTAATTTTGGACAAATTGAATCAACATGCGAGCACGATACCTTTTAATTTCACTCGGAATAATAAGTCTTTTCTGGATTGGCTTTGTTGCTGTTGATCTAATTGATAAAAAAGATTCCTACTCTCCTTCACAACTTTTTGGAAAGGAAGACCATCAGTTATTAATTATTAACAGAAAAAAGGAAGTAGATTTAAATCTCATACCTTTTAAAACAAATCCTAAAAATCACGAAATCATAAATACTCTTCTACCTTTTATAAACGATGAAAAATCAATTTATATTAGTGCAGAACGTAAGCATTTTTTAATAGAATCTAAATTTCATTGGACGAAAAATAAAGTCAAAGAATTACTTCTAAAAAGTCACATTAAATACGAAACAAATGGTTTGAAATCTTTTCAAATTACCAATTACACAATTGACTTTAATAAGAATTTTCTTTATTTTCATGAATCTGATTTCATAACTACCATTCAAGAAAATTGGTTTTCATTTGATAGGAAATCGAGTGCTGCATTAATTGATTTTAATTCAGAATTACCTTCACTTCAAGAAATCTATTTTAAAGGTTCAAACACCGTTGAGTTTCACACTAAAAATGATAAAAAAATTCTCGGGAATCAAATAATAGACCAGGATCTTTTTGCATCTGTTTTACCGAAAAACATCACAGATTATCATTTCAAAGAAAAAAAATATGCAATTAGCACAGATTCTATTTTCAGAATTAACATCATGTCTAAATGGGTAAATAAAGGCTTCGTTACAATAGATTTTAAAGGAAGTAAAGTACTTGTTTCAGATTTTATCGCTGGGCAAGATCCAATTAATGTTTTGTGTGACTTCTTAAAAAAAGATGTTGAAAACGAAGCCCATGCTTTTTTTGAAAATGTTCAATTGACAAAAGATTTTCCAAGCAGAAACTCAACTGGGATTTATGTTTATTCATTAAATGATTATGTAGTGATTTCGGAAAATCAATCAGCTTGTGAAGAGATTATTGCACAAAATAAACTTGGAAACACACTGTCATCAAACCCACCTGCAATTGAGTACTTATATGCAGGTTTACCAGCTCGAGTTTCTGAAAGAATAGTTAACTCAAAACAAAAATCAAGCAGAACAATTTATAAATCAAAAATTTTAGAAACCCAATTAGCGGTTCATCAAAGTGAAGATGCTCAAATTGTTATCGCGAATGGTGAAACGCTTACAATAAGTGTTGATGCAGTAATTCAAGATTTTATTTCTTTCGATGAAAAGGGAAATGCGGCGGTATTAACTGCTACAGGAGAATTAATGTATTTCACAAATGGAAAACAAGCATGGATTAAGAATTTAAATTCAAAAGCAATTGGTTCAATTACTTATATTGAAGAATTTCAACTTCTCTTAATAACGTGTAAAAACGCTATACATCTAATTGATAAACAAGGTTCTTATGTATTTGGAGGGCCAATTAACTTAGGAGGTAAAACGCCTTCTCAAATTGCAACATATTATAAATGGAAAAATAAAATGTATCTCGTTTATCCAGATCAAAGTGGAAATTTAATAATGTACAATTCTAAAGGAACTCAACAGTCAACAATAAGAACAAACATAAGTGATATTAGTTCGCCAATTGATGCCTGGACGAGTCAAAATAAATTATTTTTTGGAGCTCATTCTTCCTCTATTTTTAAAATGATTGATGCCAATGGTAAAAAGGAATTTAGATCATTCAATATTCCTGGAGAAAGTCAATCATTCACAAAGTCAAATGAGTTATTTCTATTCTCAAAAGACAATGGTAATTTGGTGTACTTTGATCAAAAAGGAATTAAACATGCATTGAATTCAAGTCTAGCAGGGAAATTAAAGAAGACAACTCAAGGTAGAAATGAAAGTTTTTTATTGAATACAAACAATCAAACGATTTCAGTTTTTAGTTCGTTAGGCTTGCAACTCGGTATCACAAAAATTGATTTCACTGACCTTGAATACAGCGATGTTCAAACCATAAATGGACGAACTTATGTGTCACTTATTGATGGTTTGGAGAATAATGTATATTTGTATAAATTAAATGGTGAAAAATTACTCGACCAATCATTTGAAGGAATGAAAAAAAGCATGCTCAATTGGGCAGATGGAAGTTTAATTCTAACGACAATAGTCGATAATTATTTAATACAATACAAAGTAAAACTTTAAAATACACTTTATGAGAATTATTCAAAAAGCAATTTTGTTTTTTAGTGTTGCACTTGCTTTTCAAGCAAATTCACAAAATTATTTAGGCGTTGTTACTTCCAATTATGCTGGAGTAATGGGAACGGATTTACAACCTGCTAGTTTTGTTGACAGCAGATTTGTAGTGGATGTAAACTTAGCAAGTTTCAACTTCAATTTTTATCAAAATGCAATGGCATTCGATGCAAATGATTTACCAAAATGGTGGGTAAAATCTTTTTCAGATACAACAATTTACAAAAGTTGGACTGCAAATGATACTACTTCAAATGCCTTTATGACAAATCATATTATCAAAAACTACGATGAAAGTTCCACAAAAGTATTAGGGATCAACAACAACATTCAAGTTGACGTTTTGAACTTTATGTTTCATATTAAGCCAACAATTGCGATTGGTTTAGCAATTAAAGCACGTTCAATTACAAACATCGATGACATTGACCCGAAACTGGCAGTATTGGCAGAGAACAGTTTAGATTATCCTTCTTTATGGAACCAAAAATTCAATGAAAAACTTTTAAACGTCAATCATTTATCATGGGTAGAATATGGTTTTATATACTCTCAAGTAATTAAGGATGATGGTGAACATTTTATGAAAGTTGGAGGAAAGGCGAAATGGCTTTCCGGTTATGCTGCTGCATATGTTCATACTAAAAACTTCAATTATGACTTATATAATAAAGATTCTTCGAATTCACTTTCAGGAGATTTTTCATATGGTCACTCAACTGGAATAATAGATGATCCTGCTTCCGTTAACGGAATGCCTAAATCTGCTTCGAAATTTGGTTTAGGATTAGATTTAGGTTTTGTCTATGAATGGCGTCCAAACTGGAAGGAATACAAATATGATATGGATGGTGAAACGAATATTTGGAGACAAGACAAAGAAAAATATAAAATGAGAGCTGGAGCTTCCATTTTGGACATCGGAGGGATGAAATTCACAAAAGGAGGATTAAGCCGTGATTTTACCGTCAATTCAAATAATCTTTTCAACCTTCAAACATTTAATTCAGCGAATTCATTGGTAGCAGCTGACAGTATTTTAGATTCTTTGACAACTAACGATGCAGGTTGGAAAGGAACGGAACTATCTGGTAACACTTTCTTTATGAACCTTCCAACTGCAATCTCTCTCCAATTTGATTACCATATTTGGAAATGGTTTTATGTAAACGCTACCGGAATATTAAGTGTTCAAAATAGAAATAATCCTCATAGAGTAAGAGTTGCAAATCAATTTTCAATTACACCAAGTTTTGATCATGCTTGGTTCGGTTTACATTTGCCAATATCAATGAATAAATACACTGGTTTTAAAGCAGGTATTGCAACACGTTTAGGGCCTTTAACTATTGGAATTACAGATTTCAAAACCTTGATGGCTGCTGGAAAAGTTCGTGGAGCAGAATTTTATGCTGGTTTAAGAGTGCCTGTTCTTTATTCTCATCCAAGTGATCTTGATGGTGATTTAGTTTCTGACAAAGTCGATGAATGCCAAGTAATACCAGGCGTATGGGCATTTAAAGGTTGCCCCGATTCAGATGGTGATGGAATTAAAGACATGGAAGATCATTGTCCACAAGAAGCTGGATTGGCAGAATTTCATGGTTGCCCAGATAAAGACGGAGATAAAATTCCAGACAAAGAGGATTTATGTCCAGATCTATTTGGAGACGCTAAATACAAAGGTTGTCCAGACAAAGATAATGACGGTATAATTGATCCAAATGATGATTGCCCAGACACACCTGGATTAGCGGCCTTTAGAGGTTGTCCAGATACAGATGGCGATGGAATTAAAGATGATGAAGATGCTTGTCCAGATGTTGCAGGACCACTTGTTAATCAAGGTTGTCCTGATACTGATAAAGATGGTATTTTTGACTTCTTAGATAATTGTCCTGAGGTCTATGGTCCAAAAGAGAACAAAGGTTGTCCATGGCCTGACACAGATAATGATGGATTATTAGACAAAGATGATGATTGTCCAAATCTTGCTGGACCAATTAAAAATAAAGGTTGTCCTTACCAAGACACTGATAATGATGGTGTATTAGACAAAGACGATGATTGTCCTGCTACTCCTGGTCCTATTTCAAACAAAGGTTGCCCTGTTATTGAAAAAGAAGTTGAAGAGATTTTGAAAACAGCATTTGAAAATCTTGAATTTGAAAATGGTAAAGATGTTATCAAAGTAAATTCTTTGCCATCGTTAACCGAGCTAGCAGAAGTAATGAAAAAGAAAACTGCTTGGGGACTTCAAATTTCAGGACATACAGATAATGTTGGTGATGATCAGAAAAACTTGATTCTTTCAAAGAAACGTGCTGAGGCTGTTAAATCATTCTTGGCTTATCAAGGAATTGATGCAAGTAGATTGAATACACTGTTCTTTGGTGAAACAATGCCGATAGCAACAAATGATACTCCTGAAGGGCGTCAGAAAAACAGACGTGTGGAAATGAAAATCATATTCAAATAAGATTTACTTTTCAAAGTAACAAGGGTCGGCTTTTTAGTCGGCCCTTTTTTTATTATGCCTTTCTAATTTTTTTGATATAATTTTAGGCCATGATAAATTTGACCAAGAAGCACCGTTACCTGCTAAGCATTCTTTCTGGCTTGATAATGATTGTTTCATTTCCATTTACAGGAAGTTTAACTCCTTTGGTTTTTCTTTCTTGGGTTCCTTTACTTTTAGTTGAAAGTAACATTAGTCAAAAGAAATACCGTTCTGGAAAAGTATTTATACATGCCTATTTAGCATTTTTCATCTTCAACATTGGAACAACCTGGTGGATTTGGAATGCAAGTCTTGGTGGAGCAATTATGGCTTTTACATTGAATGCCTTATTGATGTCTATTACCTTTTTACTTTTCCATTTAACGAAGAAAAAATTGGGGGCAAAAATTGGATACTTTTCACTAATTGTATATTGGATTGCGTTTGAATATTTCCATTATCAGTGGGAATTATCTTATCCTTGGTTAAATTTAGGAAACAATTTTTCCCTTGTGCCATCTTTTGTGCAATGGTATTCTTATACAGGTGTATTAGGCGGAACACTTTGGGTGTTGATTATTAACGTTATTGCGTTTAAATTAATAGAAGGGAAAATCGTTAAAAAAGCAACTAAAAAAACTCAACATTCTTTAATCATACAACTTATCGCCATTTTGTTTATTCCTATTATCATCTCTCAAATTCAATACTACTCTTATTCTGAAAAATACAATCCAATAGAAGTTGTTGTTTTGCAACCAAATATTGATCCTTACAATGAGAAATTTGTTGCTTCATTAGAAAGTCAATTAAAAAAATTATGTGATTTAGCAGATCCTCTAGTTTCAAAATCAACTGATATAGTTATCGCTCCAGAAACTGCAATTAGTCAAGGATTTTTCGAGGAAGATTTACCTTTAATGCCATTTTATAAGTATTTAATCATGCGGAAAAAGAAATGGGGACATGCAGCATTTTATACTGGAGCATCGACTGCACGTTTTTTTAAAACAAAACATTCACATGCTTCTCGTAAAATGGAAGGCGGTCCTGGGTTTTATGAAAGTTATAACAGTTCTTTATTGATGGATGAGGAGAATGTTTCAACCTTTTTACACAAATCAAAACTGGTTTTAGGCGTTGAAAAAATTCCATTTTCTAGTTGGTTACCTTTTTTAGAAGAACTTTCAATCAATAATGGTGGAACTTCTGGAACATTAGGAATTGAGAAACAACCAAAAGTTTTAAGCACATCGAAAATAAAATTTGCACCGTCTATTTGTTATGAATCGATTTATGGGGAATTCATCGGGACACAATGTAAAAAAGGTGCCCAAGTAATTTTTATCATTACCAATGATGGCTGGTGGGGAAATACACCCGGTTACAAACAACACATGAGTTTTGCACGTTTAAGGGCAATTGAAAACAGAAGATCAATTGCACGTTCGGCAAACACAGGAACAAGCTGTTTCATCAACCAAAAAGGAGATGTAATAGAACAATCTAATTGGTGGAAACCGACAGCATTGAAGCAAAAAATCAACCTGAACAACGACATCACGTTTTATTCCACGTTCGGTGATTTGCTTGGTAAATTTCTTGCTTTTATGTCAATTGGTTTGCTTTTTGCAACCGTGTTTCGGTATTTTAAAAGAGCTTAATAAACTATTCGTTAAACTTCAAAATACCAAATCGTTCTTTTTTGCCATAAACAGCGTAAAGCAACATTTCATTCGTTTTGTAATCGATGTGAAACATTTTAGGAACTGCTAATGCTGTAATTTCTTGTCGGTCGAAGAACGTTTTTCTAGAAATAGCTCCGTCTTCTAAATCAACTTCTACAATAGCAACAACATTCTTTTTCTTACCAAAATTTGCAGGGTATGTTTTATCAGCATCCAGAAATTTACCTTGTTCGTCATAGTTTTTAACATGATCATTGAAAATAAAACACAATTTACCTTCATCTACAAAACGAGCATACGAACTATAAGGCCCACCATCATTTGTAGAAACTTGATATTTGTTCAGCTTTTTCAACCAATCAAAGCCTCCATCAACACCAACTTTAAAAGCAATGATATCATTGTAATAATAGGTGTATGTTGTCGTTGTAGCACCAGTTTTAGGATCTCTATACGTATGTACCACAACATAATATTGCTCTAAAGACCCAACTACACTTCCATCTTTTAAAACTTCGGTTTGACGCATTACATAATTGTAAAGTTGTGGTTCACCTTTTCCCTTTTGTTCTTTCTTTTCCGCTTTTTCTTTTTGTCGGTCAGACCAGTCTTGTGTAATGAAATCCTTTCCAAATTTCTCAAAACCTTCATCAATAATTTCTTGTTTATCGAAGTTTGCACGCATGTAAAACAATCCTGTTACACCAGCTTTTCCTTGATCGCCATAAATTCCAGTAAACGTAAAAATTCTGTCGTTGTCGGAATTCATTGTCATTGCTTCTACCCTTTTCCCTTCTAAATCGATTGTAAAATCTTCTAAATCATCTGGCGTGATATGCAAAATATGCATTGCTTTATAATTCAAATAATTTTTGAAAATTTTCTTTTCTTCAGCAGGCTCAAATTCTGTTACCGAAATAAAATAATCACCCGTATTCGAAAGATAATGTTGGTTGATAGTTGATAGTTTCCCTTCGTAAGGCAATTTGTAATCACCATCTGATACTTCATTTAATTCACTATCAAATATTTTAAATCCATATTTATCTTTTTCGTCTTTCTTGCCCGGAATT
>CANNKP010000075.1 GCA_947505255.1 Flavobacteriales bacterium | reverse complement strand
TAAATCAGTACTGACATTGATTTTGTTTAAATCAAATTCAACAGATTGCAAATAATTTGGGTTGTGGCGGTACTTCAAAATGTGAGCTACAGCGCCTTCGTTGCGCATCCACCAATTAACAGAAGATAAATTATTGCATAATATCTTGGCCAAAGCGGTTGCCCAACTTCCTCCACCAATAACAGCTATTTTTTTTGAGTCTTCCATTCTCTTATAAAAGCAAAGGTAGGAATAATTTGAATTGGAAAGTTGGTTGGATAGGACAATAGTTTGACTTGGGTTTTAGCGTTATTAATTTTTTCTCGTTTCTCCTACCGTCATGTTTTTTCCTGACAAAAATCAGCTTTTGAACTAATTGCACTCATTTTATTGCATGCTTAATTTTCAAATCTTTGTTTAAACAAAAAAATCAGAAAAATGGGAACTTTAAAAACGTCACAAACAAAACTCGAAAAGTTCATTGCGGAGGCAGAATTTAACCGTTTTGGTGTAATTTCAATCGTATTAACAGTTGTGGGTATTTTAGGCGGTGTGACAACTGGTTTGGGAGCAGTTGAAAACACATTCTTATTATCATTGGTTATTATTCCAACGATGATTACACTGAGCTTTTTATTAGCTGTTGCCCCAATTCGTTGGATTTTAGCAGCAGGGTCAATTAGTGTAGCAATCGATTTAATTATAAGTGCTTATTTTATATTTGCTAAATAAAAAGTTAGATTTAATTAAGCAACACACGGTAATTCAATCGTAAAGATAGTCCCTTTCCCTTCTTGAGTTGTGAAATAAATAGAGCCGTTGTGGTTTTCAACGATTTGTTTTACCATTGCTAATCCAAGTCCCGTACCAGCTGTTTTCGTTGTAAAATAAGGAACGAAAATATTTGGTTTTTTATCGTGTGAAATACCTGTTCCATTGTCTTCAATTTCTACTAAAAATAGGTTTTCTTCTTTTTTAATTCGTATTCGAATTTTACCTTCTTTACCCTCAGGAATTGCTTGAATTGCATTATTGATGAGGTTGTTAAAAGTTCGAATCATTTGATCTTTGTCTGCTTTGATATTGACCGTTTTTAAGGTGGATTCAATCGTTATTTCACAGTTTGCTTCTTGCCTAAAAACTTCAGATACATTTTCTATTATTGGCAATAAATCCATGGTAACTTCTTCAGGACGTGGCATTTTTGCAAAATTGGAGAATTCATTAGCAATTTTGGTTAATGCATCGATTTGTTCAATTATAGAATCAGCCACTTTCTTCACCTTTTTTTCTGACTCTGGATCATTTGCATTGTAAACTCTCAAAAGTTGTTGAAGACTTAACTTCATTGGAGTCAATGGATTTTTTATTTCATGCGCCACTTGTTTTGCCATTTCTCTCCAGGCGGATTCGCGTTCACTTTGCGCCAATTGCTGCGCGGTAAATTCTAATTCTTCCAATTTCTTATTGTAATCTTTAACCAAAGCACCAATTTCATCTTCCTTGTTATAGGAAATCTGTTGGTTGTGTTTCCCAAATCGAATTTTTGAAAAGTTATCTTGCAACAAACGCAATGGAGCCGTAACCCAATTAGAGATGAAAATTGCAAGTACTATTGAAATGGCTAACAATAACATGAAGACATTAATAATCGCTACTAAAAATTTCTGTATTTGAATTTCAAAATCTTTTTGTTGACCAAAATGCTGCAGGTTAAGGAATCCTAATAATCTTCCTTCATGGTTGTAAAATGGCAGATATGCTGATGTATAATTTAAGTTTCCAATATGTTCATCGTGGATTAATTCACTTTTGTTATTCACTAAGAAAGCTTTGATCGCCAAAGGGTTCATTTGTTCACTAAGTAAGCCCATATTAAAAACTTTTGGGCGAGAACTGGCTATCATATAGCCTCCAGTGTCGTAAAAATTAATATCTGTGACAAAGACTTTTGAAAAATTTTGAAGCAAAAATTCTATATAATTGCCATCCTTCGCAATTGAAAGATTTTTTTGATTTGCAAGTTTGTTGCGCAATTCCATTTCCACAGATGTAATTTTTTCCTTGATAACATCTTGCGTATATTCATTGTACTGATTCCTTACAAATATCCCACTTCCATAACCGAATGCTAAGAGCGAGACAAAAACTAATCCGATTAAAACAAGTTGAATTTTTACCGCTAAGCTTAATGTTCGCTTAAAAATGGGGGTATAATTGAATTGAAATAAAATTGGCAAAAGTAAAATTCCATAAAAACTAAAGAGGTATGAAAAGGAGGTGATTAATTCAATAACTGTTATATTCTGGGAAGATAAAATAACAATATCATTATTGGGTTTTTTAAGAATATAATGGTTAAATCCATCAGCAGTGTAATAATTTTTTGATTCTTTTTCCCATGTTTTTATTGGTTTTAAAGAAGATGGGTAGTTAAATCCACCGTACCGTTTAATTAATCTGCCTTTATGGTATTTTGCAATTGAATATTTTTCTAATGATTCAAATACTTGTGCTTTCGAAGAAATTAATAGGCGAGGAAATCCAATTTCTTCTGGAATTTTTTTAGATTTTAATGTGCAATAAAGCACTGCAGAAGAAGTGTCAATTTTAATTGGTTGCTGAATAATATAACTGTATTGACCTGAATAGTCGCTAACAAAAAACATGTTTGAATCGATTTCAGAAACAATTCCATGTTTAGAAACAATTTCATTTAAGTCTTCATAATCGTTTTTCTTATTATCACCGCCCAATAGAAGTGATTTTCCATTTAAGTCGTATAAATTGAAATTCATTTCATACCGTTCCCAAAAACCATTGAATATGCGACGTTCAAGCCCCTCTTCGAAATCAGATAATCCAATTTTAAACGGGGATGAAACGAATATTTTTAACCCATTATCTTCGTTGATTTTATCTTTGATAGTTGAATATTCAATTTCCGTTACGATATCTTTTTCCGTCGCAAGTTGGTTGGCATAAAGTTCACGCTCACTCTTTTCTTTGCGATTATTAAAGTCCATAAGGTTGAGCGCCGAAACAAGAGAAAAAAGCCCTAGAAAGATTATTCCAAAGCCGAGTTGATAATTTTTCCCATCCCGATAAACCAAAAAAATAATAAGTGCATGTATGAGTAAAGGAAATAATGAAGCGAAAACTAATTGATAACCAAAATTCATTTCATAGAAAAAGAAAACTAGACCTCCAATAAATGCGATAAAAGCAAGTAAAACTGGATTATTTTTTGAAAGTTTATTGTACTGTATAATTGTTTTTGTAAAGGTGAAATAACTATAAAATAGGAGGCCCATACTGGCTATAGCAAGAATTGAATAGCTATTGAGTGAAAAAAGATTTTCAATAATCAATGGGATGGAGGAATTTTCAATTAATCCTTTATTTAGATAAAGAATCAATGCCCAGAATGGAATGGTTAATAGGAAAAAGATTATACCAACGGATCGATTATTTCTTAATAAAGTAGAGGCTGAGAACGCATGTTTAAAAAAGGAAATCACAAAAATAATCACAGCGCAATTAGCCAAATATTCAAAGAAATTGGGAAACCATGAGTTCATTCCATATAAACTAGCTTGAAAACCATGTGTATCATTTAAAAATCCAAACCAATTATAGTTTAACGACAAAATCCGAATTAAAATTATCGTAATGGGTATGAGCCAATTATAAGGATTAATTATTTTGAGGGAAAGTTTTAACAAAACCACTAACCAAAGTGAAACGCTAGCTAATAATAGCAGTAGCAGAACGATTGACTGAGTTTCATTGGCTGGTTGGTATTCATTGGGCATCAAAGAAAAAAGAAAGGTCTTTTCCTTTGAAAAAACCGAATAATCTGAGTCTTGCTCAAGTGAAATAGATGCGTCAAAAGGAAGTTCTAATTCAGAGACAAATTTATTCGTAAGATCTTTGTTTTCATAAGAATAGTCATGTTTTATCAAAAACGAAGAACATATAGTATAGCTTCCAACTTTTAAAACTTTTGCATTGTACCAGCCATTTTGCAAATGAATAATACCTTCAGATGGAAAATGAATTTCAGCAAAGCGCATAATTGGAAGCTGGTTCGTATTCCAAAAAAATAACGAGTCTTTGTGATAAATGTGAAGATTAAAGGTTGGGTTTGCTTCAAAATTGTTCCAACTGATGTGTTTTTTATTGTTTTTTAATGCCGCCTTATTTGATAGAAGAAAAGCATCCATTTTCTCTTCTAAATGTTGAAATTTTTTCTGAAAAGCAGGGATTTCTGAAGTGTAGTTACTAGAGAAAACACTTAAATAATAGATAATAAATGCAAGTGAAGCAATGATTGAAAACAGGATATTACGATATTTCACCACCCATTTTCTCATTAAACCTTTTGTTTGGCTATTAACATGTTTAATTCATACATCAATCTTTCAAATTCATCATCTGCTCTTGAGTCGTTATGAAATCGAAAATTTGCTTCATGTTCAAACGGCAAAAGAAATTGCTTGTAACACGGTAAAACATGATTGTCCCATTGATAAATTATCGCTTCTCTTGAATAACCACGCGTTTCTTGATCACGGTACAATCTCCTATCCAATTGTGTGGTGGGATCGACTTCCATAAAAATGGAAAAATCAATTAATTTTTTTACTTCTTCGTAATAAAACAAAAACAACCCCTCAACAATTATAAGACTTGAAGGATGTATCGTAATCAAAGAGATTTTGTCCGGAGGTGAATTGAAATGATATTCTTTTACTTCAATTGATTGACCGATTGATAATTTGTACAAATCAGAATACAACCGCTCTCGGTCTAAAGCCGTTGGTAAATCAAAATTGTATTGATTATTTTCGTCTTTTTGTTGTTTGTGAATAGGTAAATAATAATTATCCATCGAAAAAATCGATGGATTTAAATGTTTTAATTCAATAGAAATACGCTTTAGTAAAGTTGTTTTACCTGAACCACTGCCTCCACAAATACCAATTATCATTTTTTAATAAATTCAAATTTTACATTCCCCGATTTGTTTAATTGGCTCAAATCGAAATATAAAGTGCCATCGCTCAAAGATACTGTAAATAATTCTTTTTTGTCCTCAACGATAAATCTACTTGGATTGCTATTGTATCTCGAAGAAAAAACAGTTTGATTTGGTTTCTTAGCTGCATCGTATGGCAAAAAAATCATTGAATTTCCTATTTTGCAACCAATTCCTTCGTTTAAAATATAATTCCCTAGATGAAGTGAAGTTTTCCCTTTATCAGGAGTAAATTTGAAATTATTTAAATCAACCCATTTACCATCAAGGAGCTGCTTCAACTTAACTGTCTTACTTGTACCTTCAGTCATTATTCCTGTAATATAAAACTGATTTTTATGATGAATCAATGTTGCAGTTTCGCTATCAGTAGAATTATTCAAAATGGTTTTTCCATTTGCTCCAACTCCAATATGCTCAACAATATCAAAGCTTTCAATTGGACCATTGATAAATTGAGAATTAGTTAAAGCTCCTTTAGATGTTAAATTTTGGACTGTCCAACCTTTCTTCTTGTTTTGAAAATCTCTTGCAGCAAAATAAATTTGATCGTCAGTGAAGCCTATGTATTTCCATTGACCAAAATTTCCTTCTTTGATATCTTCTTCAGCAACTTCTCCCAAAATAGAAGAATAAACAAGCAAGTTGTGGTGTGTAATAAAGGTGGCGAATTCAATGAATTTCTTGGCTTTTGTGTCGTGATAACGAAAAACATGAACTAACGCTTTGTCTGTTGTAATAATATCCATTAATTGCATTTCTGATAAATCAAAAGCACCCAATTTCTTTATCGCCGAGCTTAAAACAACTGATGTTGATTTGATGTTTCCTGCTGAATTTAACTGATGCAAGGAAATTTTACCTTCTTCTGGGACCAAATTGTCTAAGAAATAAACATAACGCGAGTTTTCACTGGAAATAAAATGAAATTCTTTTCCATTTGGATTAAAACTTTGTTGCCAAATGTTGGTAGGTTTATTCCCCACTAATGTCATGTTAACTTTTTTCATGTTTCCAGCAGGATCACGGTTGAACAATATTGCACCCATTCCTTTCCATTCAATAATAGAATAAAAAGGGTATTGTTCTGCTGGCATTTCAATTTGTTGCGCAAAGGACTTGATTCCAAGAATGATGCAAATAATGAGACTTAAACTTTTCATGATAAATTGTATATTTGGTCAAAGCTATGAGCAAAGAACGTGCTAAAAATAAGTTTTTGAACCTTATGTTGAACTGATTGTTCTAGAAAGAAATTAACTAGTTTCCATACTGAACCAACGATTTGTATAAATATTACGTCTTTTTAAAAAGTGCTCAACAATAATAAACTAGAAATATGAAAACACAATTACTTATTTTAACACTATTAATTTCTTCCTTTTCGGTTGATTGTTTCTCTCAAACAATTAATTCAGGTCGACCGCTGACAACAATTGGTAAAGTTGAGCGCACAAAAACATTTTATGAAACAGCGCCAGTTGATGTAGCTGATGAATTGGCAAATTACGCTTCTAGCGGTGAAAAAATGTTTCGTTTTGGGAAAGAATTCCAAGTCAATTTGAATATGATGACCGAATCTTCTAAAAGAATTTTGCCTTCAGGTGATGCCTTATATCAATTTGGAATTTCTTGTCCAAATGCTGTATCTATAAATGTGATTTTCGAGAAATTTCAATTAGCTCCAGGAACTAGACTTTTTATTACAGATGCTTTAAGTGAAGAATTTATCGGAGCATATACAAGCCTTAATAACAATGCGAATAGCATGTTAGGAACTGAATTAGTTCATTCAAGTAAAATTATCATTGAATTAATTGAGCCAAAAGCAGTTGTTGGGACAAGTATTTTGAATTTGAATACGATCGTTTCTGGTTTCCAAGATTTAGAAGCTGTAGCGAAAGCCTTGAATGATGCTGGTAATTGTCATTACGATGTAAATTGTCCTGAAGGAGCGCTTTGGTTAGATCAATCTCACTCTGTTGCAATTATGGTAAATGGTGGAGGATTTTGCACTGGAGCGCTTGTAAATAATACGTCAGGCACAATTATTCCGTATTTCTTATCGGCAAATCACTGTGGTACAAATCCTGGTGGATGGGTTTTCCGTTTCCGTTGGGAAACTCCCGCAAGTGGAACTGTTTGTGGAACTGGTGGAAATTCAACGAATGGTCCAGAAACAATGAACGTAAATGGTGGAACATTGCGCGCTGCTTGGGCAGGTTCAGATTTTACATTGACAGAATTAAATACTGCGCCTGACCCAGCTTGGGGAATTTATTATAGTGGATGGAATAGAGTAGATGCAGCAGTTCCTACTTCAGTTGGAATACACCACCCGTCTGGAGATATTAAAAAAATATCGTTTGAGAATAATAATGCGTTGACATCAAGTTCTTGGGGTGGAACTCCAGCAAACAGTCATTGGCATGTGCCAGGATGGGATTTAGGAGTTACAGAACCAGGTTCTTCAGGTTCTCCATTATTCGACAACGACCACAGAGTTATTGGTCAATTACACGGTGGTGCTTCTTCTTGTGGAAACGGCGATTTGTCAGATGAATATGGTAAATTTTCTTTTTCTTGGACAGGAAACAACACGAACGCGTCACGATTGAGTAATTGGCTTGACCCTTCTTCTGCAGGTGCAACTGCAATTGATGGTATTGATCCTAATGGACCAGCACCAGCATTGGATGCAGCGTTGAATAATCCACAAGGTGTAACAGGTACTTATTGTCAAGCTTCGGTTACTCCTCAAGTGACTATTACAAATTCAGGAACAGATGTGCTAACATCAGCAACTGTTAATTATGGTTATGATGGGCTTTTAAATCAAACTTATCCTTGGACTGGTTCTTTGAATCAATTTCAAACGGTAACAATTACATTACCAACAGCAACTTTTTCCGGCGGTAATCATACGTTTGAAGCTGAAGTTGTAAATCCAAATGGTTCTGCTGATTTAAATCTTGCAAATAATACAATTTCTTCTTCATTTACTACAGTTGTAAATGGACAAACAGTTACATTAAATCTGAATTTAGATTGTTATGCTTCTGAAACTTCTTGGGAATTGTATGATGCATCAAATGTGATGCTTTATTCAGGTTCAGGTTATACAGATGGCAATCCAGTTCTGGTTCAGCAAGATTTTTGTTTGAGTTATGGCTGTTATGATTTTAAAATCATTGATGCTTTTGGTGATGGATTATCGGGATGTAATGCGGGAAATGGCGGAAATGGAGATTATAACATTACTTACAATGGAATGATAGTTGCAGAATTGTTAAATGCAAATGCAGATTTCGGAACAAATAATACTACAAATTTCTGTATAACTTTAGGTTTGGATGAATTTAGTTTAGCGAATAGCGTAAGCATTTATCCAAATCCAGCAAATGAATCAATTACTGTTTTAACAGATGGGTTGAATATGACTAAAGTGGAATTAATGAACATTGCGGGACAAATCATTTCTTCAACTGAAGTGAATAATACACTTGTTAAAGTTGATGTTTCGACTGTTTCATCGGGCGTTTACTTTGTTAAAGTATTCTCTGCGGAAGGAACAGCTGTGAAGCAATTGATTATTAAATAAAAAACAATCTATATTTGAAAGGCGATTCAATTGAATCGCCTTTTTTTGTGCTTTCTAATTACACTTAACACCGAACCAATTCGTGAAAATTCGTGATAATTACCTTCGGTGCTGCTTTGCGGTCGTGGACCGATTTTTTTTGAATGTTATATTACTTGAATCACCTTTTTTGTATCTTATATTGACACTCAACACCTCATCAATTCGTGGAAATTTGTGTAATTCGTGGACCGATTTTTTTTAATGTTATATGACTTGAATCACCTTTTTTGTATCTTATATTTAAACTTAACACCGAACCAATTCGTGAAAATTTGTGTAATTACCTTCGGTGCTGCTTTGCGGTCGTGGACCGATTTTTTTCGAATGTTATATGACTTGAATCGCCTTTTTTGTATCTTATATTGACACTCAACACCTCAACACCTTATCAATTCGTGGAAATTTGTGTAATTCATGGACCGATTTTTTTCGAATGTTATATGACTTGAATCGCCTTTTTTGTATCTTATATTGACACTCAACACCTCAACACCTCAACAATTCGTGGAAATTTGTGATAATTACCTTCGGTGCTGCTTTGCGGACGTGGACCGATTTTACTAAATGTATGTTACTATTTAATATATTTCCAAAAGATTACTGCCCCAACAATACCTGCAAAAAATGCAGCAATTAAAACAGCACCAGCCGCAATATCTTTGATTGTTTTGATTTTATCATTTTGCTCAGTCGAATATAGATCACATAACTTTTCAATGGACGTGTTCAAGGCTTCTAAAGACAAAACGAGAGCAGAAACACCCAATATCATGAGCCATTCTGTTGAAGTGATATTAAAATAAAAGCCAGCAAAGCAAACGAAGCAAAAAGCTATTAGTTGAATTTTAAAATTCACCCCAGTTTTTATTAAAACAGCTATTCCATTGAAAGCAAATCTAAATCCACGAAAAAAAGCGTTCATCTTATACCAATTTAAAATTGAATTTTCATACAATTCAATAAGCTGTAATGCCGAAATGAATTTGGTTATACTGGCTTTTTCCGCCAGTATTATCAAATGCTAATCGGTATTATTTGATACTTATTTTCCCAGTTCCGATTTGAATTCCAGATTGTTTTAAACTATAAATGTAATTCCCTTCGGATAAAAACGATAACGGAAGTGAATGAGCATGTTCCCCTTTCGATTTATATCCAAAATTGTCTGAATAAACTTTTCTTCCAGTTAGATCAATCACCTCAAAGGCAACTTCACCTTCATTGAACAGCGTAAAACCAATATATCCGTCTTCACTCATTGGATTTGGCCAAACTTTGTGGTATTGTGGAACAAAAGGATTTTCTTTTACGGATAAATCACAAATTCCAGGAAGGTTGTTATCAATCCAAACAGAACGTAGCTCTATATACGTTTTCAAAAAATTTAAATCTTCTTGGTACGTCATTCCAACAAAGCCATTCCAATTCACATAAACACCTATAATTGGCCATTTTTGGAAATTTCGAATGCGCGCATCTTGAAGGTAATTTGCCATCGAATCAATGAAATAATTGACACTATCAGTATGAAAAGCTCCTTGTCTTAACTCATCCCAACGGCATTTTAAGCCATTTCTGTAGGTGGAGGATTGTAATAATTTTTCCCACCAAAAAGGAATAGCAGTTGTGAAATCGCAGATATCATCAAAATTATATTGCCAACCAGTTGTTAAATTGGCCTCACAATAATCAGCGTTTCCATAGGAAAGATTAAAATCCCACATAGGGCCAGCAACCAATTTGCCATTCCATGCGCCGCTTGTTTTATCCTTGTGCATGAATGAACTTGATCGATAGCCATCAACCGTTCGCCCTAATTCTTGCAAAATGAAAAAGTCATAAAACGAAGTTGTTTCAATATAATTTGGATATCCAACTATAGGATCAGCAAATTGAGGCCCCCAAATAGCATCTTCAAAATCACCAATAAAAGTTTCCATGTAACTTGATTGTATTGGGTCTAATTGATCGAACTCAGGATCATGAAATTGAAAAAGAACTTCTGTGTTGTAATTGGAAGGCCACGAATAACCAACTTCACCTGTCATTTTATCAATTTTTACAATATAACCGCCCGTAAGTGAGTCGCCAGCTAAATCGTCGAAATCGAGTTTTGCGACATCAACGCGGTTATTGTCTCTTTTAATTCTCTCTATTAAAATATAAACCCCAAGATATTCATTATCGATCATCAACTCACAATGTCTCCAGTTGGAAGCATAATGCCCCATTTTTTGTGAAAGATCATAGGTCAAAACATCGCGAATCAATGTTTTATCAGGATACGGTCCATATAAAATCCAATCATTTTCAATTGGCAGGCCACGAATAACCAACTTCACCTGT
>CANNKP010000074.1 GCA_947505255.1 Flavobacteriales bacterium | reverse complement strand
TGTGCCTCATACATTTTTAGTTGACACTGATGGTAAAATTGTGTATTCGCACAATAATTATGCAGACCATGATGAAGATTTATTATACGAAGAGATTAAAAAAATCAGTAAAAAGGCCGTAAAAGAATAATTAAAAACGAGTAAGCAGAACTTTATTCAATGAAAAAACTACTTTTCTTCACCCTTTCATTAACAAGTGCCTTTTCAGGATTTTCACAAGTAAATGCAGGAAATTTCACAGGAAATATTGAAAGTACATTTCAGTATTTAAATACGGATACATTAATTGATGCAACCCAACCAGCCTCGAAAGGTCTGTTGAATTCCTACATGAACGTTTTCTATACGCAAGGAAATTTCAAAGCGGGAATGCGCATGGAATCCTACCTTCCAAGAATTCAAGGTTATCCTTCTACCTTCGATGGAACAGGAATTGGAATGCGTTATATCGGATATGGTAATGATTTTATAGATGTAACATTGGGTTCCATATATGAACAATTTGGCGCTGGACTTTCACTACGTGCCTATGAAAACATGGGCTTAGGTTATGATAGCCAATTGGACGGGGTAAGATTAATTGTTCGTCCTAAAAAAGGATTGGTTTTTAAAGGTGTTTACGGATACCAGCGATACGCTTTCTTAGAAGGCAGAATTGTTCATAGTGCTGGTATTACTAGAGGATTTGATGGTGAGATGCACTTGAATGAAGTGATTAAAAAATTATCCGACAAAAAATTAGACATTACTATTGGGGGATCTTTCGTTAGTAAATACCAAAACGATGACAACACAGATTTGATATTGCCAGAAAATGTAGGTTGCTATGGTGGACGCGTTAAACTTCGCTATGGCAAGTTCGTTTTAGATGGAGAATATATCTTTAAAGGACAAGATCCTAGCCAAGATAACGGTTACATTTACAATACTGGGCATGCTGCCATTGCAAATTTTGGGTATTCTCAGAAAGGATTGGGGATACTACTTTCAGCAAAATCTGTTGATAACATGAGTTACCGTTCAGATCGAACAAAACAATTGCAAAATGTGATAATCAATTATCTTCCTTCAATGAATAAAACGCACACGTATAATTTAGTTGCGTCTTTGTATCCTTATGCTACACAGCCCGTTGGTGAAACTGCATTTCAAGCTGAAGTAATGTATACCTTTAAAAAAGGTTCTAAACTAGGAGGAAAATATGGAATGTCTGTAAATGGAAACGTTTCAATTGCAGTGCAACCAATGCGACATACTTCATCAATCAATCCTCTAGATTCAACGGGTGTAACTTATACAAGTGGTTTATTTGATATGAGTGATAGTTTGTATTGGAGAGATATCAACATTAACATTACACGTAAGTTCAATAAAAAATTAAATGCAATATTCAGCTATTATAATATCGTTTTGAATAACGATGTTGCAACTGTTACCAAAGAAAAAGGGATGATAAAATCCAATATCTTTGTCTTAGAATTGGGTTATAAATTTGAAAACAAACAATCTTTAAGAGCTGAATTTCAAACATTATTCGTGAATAGAAGAGATAGTCTAGGAAATGAAGTTGGTTTTTCTGAAGGAACACCAGTCGATAAAGGAGATTGGGCAACGATATCACTTGAATACACTATTAACTCACATATTTTTGTTAGTGTGATGGACCAATACAATTTTGGAAATCCAAAACTAGACCACAGAGCACATCATCCTTATGTTACACTCGGATATATTCATGAGGCTACAAGATTGACATTATCGTATGGTCGACAACGTGCTGGATTGTTTTGCGTGGGTGGTGTTTGTAGACCAGTTCCAGCTTCCAATGGTTTGACTTTTTCATTTACGCATAGTTTTTAATATATAAAGACATGAAAAAATTACTTTTTATAGTTTTAGCAATAGGTAGTTTTCTAATTAATTCATGCGACAAAGTGGAGAATCCATTTCCTCCTGTCGTTAACAATGATTTAGATACCACGATTTACAATGGAGCTTGGGCCGATTATGTTGCCAACGAGTGGCCAGATTTTTCAACGTTACCAAATGATGATCCAAATAGAAATGCATTAATCGAAGATTTTACAGGACATAATTGCACCGCTTGTCCTGCTGCGGCAGTTGTAGCTCATAACATTCATTCTGCTAACCCAACTCGAGTTTTTATAGCAAGTATTCATGCAGGCGCAACTATAACTGGCACATCAGTTTTTCAAGATCTTACAGCTCAATATACTGTGGATTTTACAAATCCTCAAAGTTTGGAATTAGGGTCTTATTTTGGAGTAACTTTGGTGAATTCTGGATTTTTCGGCAATCCATCGGGTAGTGTTAGCCGAACAAATGATGCCGGAGAATACTTTACAGCTTCCGGATTCTGGCAAACAAAAGTTAATGCTATTCTTGCTTCTCCATTGAAAGTTGCAATTAAAGCAAAAGTGAATTATTTTGAAAGCCCAAAGCATGGATTTTTCTTACATACAGAAGTTGAAAAATTAGATGCATCAATTACAAATGATCTTGGAATGGTGGTTTACATGATGGAAGATACCTTAGTAGCCCCTCAACTTGTGGCTGGTACATATACTCCAAACTATGTTCACCGTGATATTTTCAGAGGATGTATTGATGGGCAAACATGGGGAAGAACGTTGACTCCAGCTATGATGACCGGAAATAAATATTATTTGAATTACAGTTATATTTTGCTAGATCAGTTGGTTCCAGCAGGAAATACGTCAACACATAATGCGGACAACATGCATTTATTGATTTATGTATATGATAAAGTTACTTTGGAGATTTATCAAATTGTTGAAAAAAAGATTATTCCATAAACGCCTAATTTTAAAGAGAAATCGAAGAAGGTCATTTTAAAAGAGTGACCTTTTTTATTTTTTAACATTTCGAAATATACAAGGGATTCATTTTTTTCGTTTTATTGTAGTAACAAACAATAAAAACTATGCTGGAACTAACAAAAAAGATTCTTACTAAAGTGAGTTTTGATGCTCATTTGTTTCAAAAGGAACTCTATAAAGCGTTGAATTGGATTACCTCTGCGGAAGAAATCAAGAAATTTCAGGAATGGTGTATAATCGAATTCGGGGCAAAGTACCCCATCATTATCAAAAAAGCTTTTACGCTAGATGCAGCGAAATAAAAAAAGGGAGAATCAATAGATTCTCCCTTTTTGTAGTGTTTTATTTTTTATTTAAACTCGATTAATACAAATCCTTTTTCTACAACTTGGTTCGCTTCAGCAAAAATCGCTTTAACCGTTCCAATACCTTCAGCTTTTAGAATGTTTTCCATTTTCATAGCTTCCAACGATAAAATTTCGTCGCCAATATTTAATTCTTGACCAACTTCAACTGAAACTTGAACGATACGTCCAGGCATTGGAGCTTGTAATTCTTTTAATTTCCGAACTTTAGGGATATCTAATCCTAAAGCAGAAATCAAATCATCTAATTCGCCTTTTTTCTTCACTTCGAAAACACGGTGATTGATTTTAATTTTCAAAAAATTGTCTTCTGATTTATCTTCTAATAATTCACCAAAAAATTTCTGCCCTTTATACGTTAATGTAAAGAATTGATGATCGTCCCATTTTAAAACAGAACCATGTGTGCCAATTACTTCCTTTCCATCAAAACTCCAAGTATTGCTTGCCATTTATCATGTATTTAGTACAAAAATAACACAAAGAGTTTCCCTTACTGTATTTTACTGTAAAGAATTAAAAATAATTACACAGTTTTGTAGAAACAATCTTCAACAAATGAGAAAAAGTGTATATGTCGCAATCCTACTTTTCGTAGCAGCTTGTGGAACAAATAAACCAAAAGAGAACGGTGATTTAGGGAGTTCAGAAGACAATGACTGGGCACAAGACACTTTATTGATTGATGAAGTTGAACAGCAACGCCCAGTTTATCAAGCAACAGAAACTATACTTACGGATTTGATCCATACTAAATTGGAAGTTAATTTCGATTGGTCAAAATCGCGAATGAATGGTGTTGCAACAATTACTGCAAAACCACATTTTTATGCATCTGACAGTTTAATCCTCGACGCAAAAGGAATGGACATTCTAAAAGTTCAAATGGATGGCGCTAATTTGACTTATATATCAGATAGTATGTATCTGAAAATCAAGTTAAATAAAACATATACCCGTAATGATAAATATACTGTTGTGATTGCTTACGTTGCGAAACCTGACGAACGCATGACGGGCGGAAGTGCTGCGATTACTTCAGACAAAGGATTGTATTTTATCAACCCAAAGAATGAAGAAAAAGCCAAAATGCCTCAAATTTGGACGCAAGGTGAAACAGAATCTAGCTCTGTGTGGTTTCCAACAATTGATTCCCCAAACAGTAAAACAACGCAAGAGACATATATTACGGTGGAAAATAAATACGCCACTTTATCCAATGGGAAATTGGTTTCTTCAAAAGTAAATTCAGACGGCACTCGAACTGATTACTGGAAACAAGATTTACCGCATGCTCCATATTTATTCATGATGGGCGTTGGGGAATTTAAAGTAATAAAAGATTTTTATACGCGTGCTGATGGAACGAAAATGGAAGTTAATTACTTCGTTGAGAAAGAATGGGAAACGTATGCAAAATCTATTTTTGGAGAAACACCTGCAATGATTAAGCATTTTTCTGAATTATTGGGAGTGGAATACGCATGGGATAAATACCACCAAATTGTTGTGAGAGATTACGTTTCTGGGGCAATGGAAAATACAGGAGCAGTTGTTTTTGGAGATTATGTTTACAAAACAGATAGAGAATTATTGGATGAAAATGATCAATCGACTATTGCTCATGAGTTGTTTCACCATTGGTTTGGAGATTTGGTAACGTGTGAATCATGGTCGAATTTAACATTGAACGAGTCATTTGCAAATTATTCACAGTATTTATGGGACGAGCATCGATTCGGCTTGGATGAGGCTGATTACCAAGCAGATGTTGAAGCAGATGGTTATTATCAAACAGGTCAAGTGCAAGGATACCATGATTTGGTTTGGTTCGATTTCGATGATAAAGAACAAATGTTTGACGGTCACACATATAATAAGGGTGGGCGAATTTTACACATGTTACGCAATTATTTAGGAGATGAAGCCTTTTTCAAAGGGATTAGTAACTATCTGAATGCGTATAAATTTAAAGCAGCAGAATTTCATCAATTACGTTTAACTTTTGAAGACGTTTGCGGTGAAGATCTAAATTGGTTTTTTAATCAATGGTACTTGGGTTCTGGTCATCCACTGCTAGAAGTAAATCAACAAATTGATCTAACAGCAAATACAGTAACGGTTTCTGTAAAGCAAAATCAAAGTTTGGAATTGTCACCTATTTTTAAATTACCACTTGAAATAGCAGTGTTTGATTCAAATGGGAAACATATTCATAAAGTTGTAGTTGACAAATTAAACCAATCTTTTGTATTGCCTTATAATGGAGTATTGAATAATGTTGTATTTGATAATCAACAAATGTTACTTGCAAAGATTAGTGAAACGAAACCAACAGAGCAATACGTTTTCCAGTTTTATAATAGCCAACGTTATAGAGCAAGAAAAGAAGGATTGATTTTCGGGTCAAAAAGTAAAGACCAAAAAGGACAACAGTTGATTTTGGATGCACTCAACGATCCCTTTTGGAATATTCGTTTATTGGCGATAGAAAAAGCAGCAAAATTGAACGTTGATAATAAAGACAAAGGAATTGCATTGATTAAAGATTTGGCGTTGAACGATTCAAAGTCACAAGTTAGATCTGCCGCATTGAATTTCTTGTCGAATAATTTGGGAGCTGATGCAATTACAGCAGTTTATATTGATCGTATCGAAAAAGATCAATCGTATTTGGTTATTTCAAATGCGCTTAAAAATCTGGGAAAGATAAATCCAACAACAGCATTGGCAAAAGCGCAAGGATTAGAGTCTGAAAAATCATCAAAAATGATAACAGGTGTTGCTCAATTATATGGATCTTATGGCGAAAAAGGGAATTATGAGTTTTTTAATACCGTCTTAAAAGGTACAATTTTACAAGGATTTGATCAGTTGAGCGTGATGAATTCATTGACGTATTTTATTACGCGTCAAGAACCCGAAATGATTGACAAGTCATTTGAATTATATACTCATTTGAATAGTGAAGGCGGTTACTATACACACATGTTCTTACCGCAAAATATCACCTATTTGATTTCTATGTTTGATTCTAAAATTGAAGAACTGGATGCTGAAATTGCAGTTCATGAAAAAAACAAAGATGCCGTATATGCAGATCAAGCGCGAAGAAAACAAAAGCTTTTTAAAGATATGAAAGTTAAGTTTGAAACTTTAGCAAGTAAAAGCGAAGAGTAATTCAAACCAATTTCGATTATAAAGCCTTTCAAATCAATGGAAGGCTTTTTTATTTGTCCTATTTTGACGAAATTCTAAACATTTTTTCATTTTATTTTTTGTTTATATGAAAATTCGATTTATATTTGATTAATAAATCGTCAAAATAATGTTTAAATAGTCAGCAAAAAAATGAAGCAATTAAAAATAGGAGATCAAGCACCAAATTTTAGTGGGATAGACCAAAACGATCAAATAATCACTTTAATGGATTTTAAAGGAGAGAAATTAGCAATTTACTTTTATCCGAAAGACAATACTCCAGGTTGCACTGTTCAGGCCTGTAACCTTCGTGATAATTATGATGGTTTAGGTAAAGCTGGAATTAAAATTCTTGGAATTAGTGCGGATTCGATTGTTTCACATCAGAAATTTGTAGATAAATTTTCTTTGCCTTTTCCATTAATTGCGGATGAAGATAAAACGATAATTAACTTATTTGGTGTTTGGGGGCCAAAGAAATTTATGGGTAAGGAATATGATGGAATTCACCGAACAACATTTTTAATTAATGAAAAACAAGAAATTGTTGGAATCATTGAAAAGCCTAAAACAAAGGATCATGCAACAGAAATTATAGAAATTTTTAATAAATAAATAGAACGTAAGTAGTTTACGATGTACTCAATGTATTTTTGTAAAATAGTAATCAATAACAATTCTGACTTTTTAGTTTACGAGTAAAAAGAAAGAGCAATAAAAAACGATATGGCAGTTAAAGAAGTAAATGCAGAAAAATTAAAAGCGCTCCAATTAACAATGGAAAAGCTAGACAAAACTTACGGTAAAGGAACCGTAATGAAAATGGGAGATGCTCCAGTAGAAAAAATGGAAGTAATTCCTTCTGGGTCATTAACACTTGATATTGCTTTAGGAATCAATGGATATCCTAAAGGAAGAATAGTTGAAATCTATGGTCCTGAATCATCAGGTAAAACAACATTGGCGATTCATGCAATTGCAGAAGTACAAAAACAAGGTGGAATTGCAGCTTTTATAGACGCAGAGCATGCATTTGATCCAACTTATGCTAGAAATTTAGGAGTTGATATTGATAATTTATTAATCTCGCAACCAGACAATGGTGAGCAAGCGTTGGAAATTGCTGATAATTTGATTCGTTCCGGTGCGATTGATTTAATTGTTGTGGATTCAGTTGCTGCATTAACGCCAAAAGCTGAGATTGAAGGCGAAATGGGAGATTCTCAAATGGGTCTTCAAGCACGTCTGATGTCAAAAGCGTTGCGTAAGTTAACAGGGTCAATCAATAAAGCCGGATGCTGTTGTATTTTTATCAATCAATTGCGTGAAAAAATCGGTGTGATGTTCGGAAATCCTGAAACAACAACGGGTGGAAACGCATTGAAGTTTTATTCATCTATTCGAATCGATATCCGCAGATCGAGTCAATTAAAAGACGGAGAAGAAATTATTGGAAATCGTGTAAAAGTGAAAGTGGTGAAAAACAAAGTTGCTCCACCTTTTAGAAAAGCGGAATTTGATGTCATGTATGGAGAAGGAATTTCTAAAGTCGGTGAAATCATCGATTTAGGAGTGGACTTAAACATTTTAAAGAAAAGTGGCTCATGGTTCTCATACGGTGAAACGCGTTTAGGTCAAGGGCGTGATGCTGTAAAAGCATTGATTAAAGACAATCCAGAATTGATGGAAGAATTAGAAGAGAAAATTAAAAAGGCTCTTGTAAGTCCTGGTGCAGATGCTCCAGTACTGCAAGACTAACTGCATATCGTAAACGGAAACGGCACCTCAAAAGGGTGCCGTTTTTGGTTTCACAAAGTTTTATAACCAAAGTGTTTTTATAAAGTTCATTCATCCAGATAAAATCGAACTATTTTTTCAAAGTAAATTGGCATTACCTCACAAATTAAAATGACTATACAGTATTTGAGAGGGATATATTACATTTACCCCAATGGTTCGAGTGGCTTTTATAATAAATGGGTCAAAAAAATTGACAATTCAAGTTCAAGAGATTTTGAAACTATGTAAAGAACATCCAAAAATTGAAGCGGATAGTATCATTACCAAAATACCAAAAGAGGCGATAGAAATTGCGCAATTATGCACCATTCAAAAGTACGATGTTATTGCTTCCGTTGGTGGTGATGGCACAATGAATGAGGTGTTAAATGGAATAATGTTGTCTGAGCATACTACTTTCCCAATTTTAGCTGTAGTCCCGAACGGAACTGGCAATGATTTTCTAAAAAGTGCAAAATTGAAATTAGAACCGGTTGATTTTGTACAAGCTATTCTTAAAAAAAGAACTGCTCTTATAGATGTTGGGAAAATAGAAACGAATAACAAAACACATTACTTTTTGAATATTTCAGATGTTGGTTTCGGGGGAAAAGCGATAGAAATTCTCAATAAACAAAGAAAATTCCTAAAAGGAAAAACTTCTTATTCGATTGCTATTTTGCGAACCTTTTTTGGCTTTAGAAAACCAACGCTTTCTATTAAAACAGATGATTTGCAATTTCAGGGAAAAATATTGATGGTAGCGATTTGTAATGGAAGTGTTTTTGGAAATGGATTGACGATCAATCCGAATGCTAAAATAAACGATGGTATATTGAATATCACCTACCTGGGTAATGTTACAATAATAGATTACATAATGAATTTAGCGAAATTGAAAAAAGGATTACCTATTCAACATCCAGAAGTACATTATTTAGAAACTAAATCTATTGAAATTAAGCTAATCAAGGGAAAAGTATCTTCGGAAATGGATGGAGAATACTTTGATGCTGGAGATCAACTAATCTCCATTGTTAAAGGAGGAATTAGAATGTTGATTTATTAAATAAAAACCACTGTTTCCGAAGAGTTCTTTTCAATATTTAGTTTTAATAGGTTTGTTGAAATTTAAGATTTTGAAACAATGGTATATAAATAGTAAACCAATGAAAGTATAGGGATCAATACCATCCAACCCCAAATATACGTGAATTTTAATTTTCCTGGAAGCGCATTTTTTACCATTGGCAAATTGAAATCTGTTGCTTTAACCTTCAATTTTGATTTACACGAGCCACATTTTTTGTAATACAATTTGTTTGTTGGAAATAAGGACAAGCCATACAATTTAAAATATGCTTGTTCCACGATATAAATGGGCTGTGATTTCTCAGAACAAATTTTACAAACTTCTTCCTGAACTGCATAAAATTCACCAACAAAGTCATATTTAGTACCCCACGAAATCATATTTATTGACCGTGAAAAGTTCTAAACTCTTTGCCGTTACCTTTTCCATTTGTTCTTTGACTTCCATTTCTTCTGTCTCAGCTTGAATACCATTTTCATATTCATCTCTTGTAAGACCAGAGTTAATTCTAATTCTAGCTTCAGCTGAAGTCATCCCGCGGATTTCTGACGTAGGATAACCTAGAGCAGCAAGTTTATCTCTTTCCCCTGGTTGAAGATACGGTGTAAGTTTAGCACTTACATCTGCATAGTCATCCTCAATTGCTTGTATTTGTGCATTGATACTTGATAATTCTTTTTCCAATTCCTGGATTCTTTCAAGTACTTTTTGAACATTCAATTTACCATTAGCAAGATATCTCTCATACTCAGCAGGCTGACCCATTCTCCTATTACGGATACTAGCCATCACCATTCGATTTAACTTACCTGCTTCATCTCTAATCTTAACAGTAAGAGGATACTCAATTTTTCTATACTTGAATGCATCTTCTTGACTTATTACAGTACTGGTGTCATTGTCAGCAAAGTTATCTTTTACTGCTTCCTCAAATGCTTTTTGTTGTACTGTAGAATCATTAGCAATTAAGTTCTCATATGATGCATAGATCAAGTCATATGCAGGGCTCTTAATGTCTTTACCACTAATCAATTTAACAATAGCATCAATCAACAACTCAAAAAAGTTCTTAGCTTTAGTTGTCTCACTAATACGTAGGTTGCTAATCTTAGTTTTCTTAAGCTTCTCAACAAACTCCGGATTAGAAAGCTCAGCAAGCATTTCATCCATGTTGTTAAGACCATACTCTTCATACATAGCAGGCTGCTTACTGATTTCATCAAATAGATACTGCAGATTTTTAACAGCAGCTTGCTCTATTTCAGTAAGATTTTCTGTATCACCATATGAGTCTTGGTTAAGAGCTCTAAATGTTTTGTAAACTACAGCTGAGTGAATTAACTCATGTATAATAATCTGAGCTACTTGCTGAGTGGTTTCCACTTTAGGATCCATTCCAATAGTAGCAAGATTTATAAACACAGTATTGTTAACAAGTTTAAACTCACCGTATACACCTAAAGAAGTACTTTCACCGTTTGTAGCTACAATTTTAACATCATTGGTTTTTAGTACATCTTTAAGCTTGTTGAACTCACCCATAGTGAATTCATTTACTTTAAGCTTTTTAAGAATAGCTTCTATTTGATCTACTGTATATGATTTACCATCTTCAAAATTAGTAAGCGCATCCTGTACGTTTTTAAGACCTTCCTCATAAGACAGGGTCGGGTAATCAAAATACGCATACCCTTCAGCATTTGTTGTTTGATAAGAACTATCTTCTGTTTTTACAGCACCTAGTTTTTTTAATTCAGCAAGTAATGCAATCATTGATTTTTCAAG
>CANNKP010000073.1 GCA_947505255.1 Flavobacteriales bacterium | reverse complement strand
CAATGAATAAAGCTTCAGCTCAAACTGAAAAAGGAGCAAAAATTGAATTCGCAAAAGAAACACATGATTACGGAACTATCAAAAATGGTGCTGATGGAACATGTTCTTTTGAATTTAAAAACACAGGAAATGAGCCTTTAATTATTTCTATGGCAAAAGGGTCATGTGGTTGTACAGTGCCAGAATGGCCAAAAGAGCCTATCGCTCCAGGAGCAAAAGCTTCTATAAAAGTTAAATATGACACAAGCAGAGCAGGTGCAATTAACAAAAACGTTACTATTACTTCAAACGCAGTAAATGATGGATATGATGCCGTAACAAAGGTAAGTACAAAAGTTATTTACATTAAAGGAACTGTTTTACCTTTACCTGAAGGTACTGCACCAGTTAACAATGCTGGAGCTCCAACAAATCACTAAATAAAAGATTAAAATTTTTTAAACCCTCACTTGATTTTTCAAGTGAGGGTTTTTTCTTGCTTTCAACTTTAGAAATTAAATATAAAAACTGTTGTCAAAATGTTCATATTTTTAGATAATAATCATTCAATTTCTTTGTAATTTTAGTGTTCTCAATTTGCAAGACTCATGTATATTATTTTCGACACTGAAACAACTGGATTACCGCGTAATTGGAACGCTCCTATAACGGATACTTCCAATTGGCCTAGAGTAATACAGATTGCATGGCAATTGCATGATGAAATGGGAAGTGTTATCGAACACAAGGATTTTTTAATTCGTCCTGAAGGTTTTGATATTCCATTTGATGCTGAAAAAATTCACGGTATTTCAACAGAATTAGCAACCGAACATGGAGATTCCTTGGAGGATGTTTTGTATCTTTTCAATGAAGCTTTAGCTAAAGCGAAATTTGTGGTAGGTCAAAATGTTGGTTTTGATATCAATGTTTTAGGGTGTGAATTTGTTCGTATGAACACAGAATCAATTATGGCGTCAATGCCAGTTTTGGATACCTGTACAGAAGTTACTGCGGAATTGTGTAAACTTCCTGGAGGGCGTGGAGGCAGGTTTAAATTACCAACTCTTACTGAACTGCACCAATTCCTTTTTCAAGAAAAATTTGCAGATGCACATAATGCCACAGTTGACGTTGAAGTTACAACAAGGTGTTTCTTTGAGTTATTGCGTTTAGATCATTTCTCGCTAGATAAATTGCAACAAGAGGAACGTTACATAGAAGATTTTAAAGCATTTAACCCTCGTCCAATTGGTTTAATTGGTTTAAAACATTTAAATCTCAAGGAGGAAAGTTCAAAATTAGTTGCTAATAAATCTAGTAAATCAGAGCTTTTATCTGGCAATCTGAATGAAGCTAGACAACGATTGGAAAATGTTCCATTTGCTCATTTGCATAATCACACCCAATTTTCAATTCTTCAATCATCCATTAATGTAAAAGGATTGGTTGCAACTGCAGGAAAATTAAATATGCCAGCAGTTGCGCTTACAGATACAGGTAATATGATGGCGGCATTCCATTTTGAAAAAGCTGTTGCAGATTATAATAAGGCATTAAAAACTGAACGTGAATTGGCCGAGGAACAAGGTCTTGAATTCACAAAGAAAGACTTATTATCAATTATTGGATGTGAATTCAATGTGTGTAAAAACCTTGAAGACAAAACACAAAAAGACAATGGATTTCAAGTTGTGTTTTTAGCAAAAAATAAAAAAGGATACCATAATTTAATCAAGTTAGCATCTTTGGCTTACACCAAAGGAATGTATTATGTTCCTAGGATTGATAAAGCGGTTATCGAACAATACAAGGAAGATTTAATTGTATTAACTGGAAATCTTTACGGCGAAGTTCCTAGTTTGATTTTGAATGTAGGTGAATTACAAGCTGAAGAATCACTTGTTTGGTGGAAAGAGCAATTTGGTGACGACTTGTACATTGAGGTGATGCGTCATGGTCAAGAAAATGAAAATAGAGTAAATGCTACTTTGATCAAATTTGCAGAAAAGCATGCTGTAAAATTGGTAGCAACAAATAATACTTTTTACATCAACAAAGAAGATGCAGAAGCACATGATGTTTTGTTGTGTGTTAGAGATAATGAACTTGTTTCTACTCCTAAAGGAAGAGGAAGAGGCTTTCGACATGGATTAGAAAACGAGGAATACTATTTCAAGAGTTCAGATGAAATGAAGGAGTTATTCCTTGATCTTCCTGAAGCAATTGAAAGTATTGAAGAAATTATAGGGAAATGTGAGCATTACGGTTTAGCTCGAGAAGTTCTTTTGCCAGCCTTTGACATTCCAGAAGAATTTCAGGATTTAACGGATGCACAGGATGGAGGAAAACGAGGTGAAAATAACTTCCTGCGACACCTAACGTATATTGGTGCCGAAAAAAGATACGGTGAAATAACGGATGAGGTAAGAGAAAGGTTAGATTTTGAATTAGCAACAATTGCTAAAACAGGTTATCCTGGGTATTTCTTAATTGTTCAAGATTTTTGTCAAGCAGCGCGAGATATGGGTGTTTCTGTGGGTCCTGGAAGGGGCTCAGCAGCTGGTTCAGCAGTGGCATATTGTACAGGAATAACGAATGTTGATCCAATAAAGTATGATTTGCTTTTCGAACGTTTTCTGAATCCTGATCGTGTTTCAATGCCCGATATTGATATTGACTTCGATGATGAAGGTCGCGGAAAAGTGATTGATTGGGTAATAGAAAAATATGGTGCGAATCAAGTTGCACAAATTATTACATATGGAACAATGGCAGCAAAATCATCCATTCGTGATACTGCGCGTGTTCTTGACCTTCCATTACCAGAGGCCGATCGAATCGCAAAATTAGTCCCTGATATTTCTTTGAATAAATTATTCAAATTTAATGATGCTGAATTAGCAGATAAATTAAAAAATAATCAGGATGAAATAGTAAAAGCAAAGGAATTAAAATCCATTGCTCAGGGAGTAGATCTTGCTTCACGCGTTATAAATCGTGCAAGAGAATTGGAAGGTTCTGTCCGGAATACCGGTATTCACGCTTGCGGAGTAATTATTACTCCAGATGATATCACGAACTTTGTTCCTGTTGCATTGGCAAAAGATTCTCAAATGTATTGTACGCAATATGACAACTCTGTTGCTGAATATGCAGGTCTTTTGAAAATGGACTTTTTAGGATTGAAAACGCTAACACTAATAAAGTACGCTGTTAAAAATATTTTAGAAATAAAAGGAATTCAACTTGATCCGGATAATTTCCCTGTTGATGACGAAAAAACGTATGAACTTTTTCAACGAGGTGATACTGTTGGGATTTTTCAATACGAATCTGCTGGAATGCAAAAATATTTACGTGAGTTAAAGCCAACAGTTTTTGCGGATTTAACAGCCATGAATGCCTTGTATCGTCCAGGACCATTGGAATATATTCCTTCTTTTATCAAACGTAAACATGGCGAAGAAGATATTGTCTATGATTTAGATGACTGTGAAGAGTTTTTAAAGGAAACATACGGTATTACTGTTTACCAAGAACAAGTAATGTTGCTTTCTCAAAAATTAGCAGGTTTTACGAAAGGTGAAGCTGATACTTTGAGAAAAGCAATGGGGAAGAAAGACCGTTCGACACTAGATAAAATGAAACCTGCATTTTTGGAAGGTGGAGGTAGTAAAGGACACGATACTGTTAAATTAGAAAAGATTTGGAAAGACTGGGAAGCTTTCGCGTCCTATGCATTTAATAAATCTCACTCGACTTGTTACGCATGGATTGCATATCAAACTGCTTATTTGAAAGCGAATTATCCTGCGGAATATATGGCATCTGTGCTTTCTAATAACATGAATGATATCAAGCAAGTTTCATTTTTCATGGAAGAATGTAAGCGAATGGGAGTACCTGTTTTAGGTCCAGATGTTAATGAATCAAATTATCAATTTACAGTAAATAAAGAAGGTGCAATTCGATTCGGTTTGGGCGCAATTAAAGGATTAGGAAGCGCGCCTGTTGAGGCAATCATAGCTGAACGAACTGAAAATGGTCCGATAACTACCATTTTTGAAATGGCGAAACGTGTAAATCTTCGATTGTGTAATAAAAAAGCATTTGAAAGTCTTGCTTATGCTGGTGGATTTGATTCATTTAAAGGTGTTCATCGTGCTCAATATTTTAAAGAAGATGGTTCAGGTAAAACTTTCTTAGAAAATGCAATGAAATTTGGTGCAAGCTTTCAAGAAAGTGAGAATTCATCTCAAACAAGTATTTTTGATACTCCAGGACAATCTGTTAAACAACCTGAACCTGAAATCCCTAAAGCGGAAGAATGGGGGAGTATTTACAAGTTGAATAGAGAAAAAGAAGTAGTTGGAATTTTTATTTCTGGTCATCCATTAGATGATTTTAGGATTGAAATTGAATCGTTTTGCAATGGAAGAATTGGAATGTTGAATGATCTGACTTCTCACAAAGGCAAAGATTTATTGATCGCAGCAACTATTTCAGAAGCAGAACATCGTTTTACCAAAAATGGAGACCCTTTTGGGACTTTAATTATAGAAGATTACACGGATTCTTATAAATTGTTTTTATGGCGTGAAAACTACTTAAAATTCAAGCATTTTCTTCAACCTGGAACTTTTATTGCGATGAAAGGAAAAATTGACGTTCCACCAAGAAGAAGTGAATTAGAATTTATGGTTCATTCGATTGAACTACTTCAAAACATAAAGGAAACAAAAGCGAATAGTGTTCATATCAAACTTTCTTCTACTGCTTTAGATCATATTTTGATTATGGATTTGAATAAATTATTTCTAGAAAACGAAGGGAAGTGTAGTGTTCATTTCAAAATAATTGATCCTTTTGATGGAACAGAAGTTCGAATGCCTTCTAAAAGCATGAAGGTTGATCCAAATAATACGTTGTTCAAAGAATTGAAAAGAATGAATCTAGAATTTGAAATTAAGTCGTAAGGATATTTCTTAACTCCGTTAATTCTGTTACTTTTTCGGCATTTCCAACTTGTTGAAATGAAGCAATAAGGTTTGCGAGCATTCTTTTTAAAAAGGCGGTATTTGAGCACGGTTCAAAATATTCACGCGCATGCGGTAGATGCAAAGTATCAAGGAATTCTTTAATTGAATTTGCATCTAAAATACTTCCTTTTGAAAATGGATTAATATAGAACAATACACCATATTCATTTTTTTCATGAAGGAAAATAGAAGACCCATTTTCATCTAAATAAGCTAGAATAAAATGATTAGGTAAATTTACTCCATAAATAGGTAAGTCCAGCGACTCAGCAATTACACTGTAAAGTAAAGATAAACTTAATGGATTTCCTTTTCGTGATTCAACAACTGTATTTATAAAGGAATTCATTGGTGAATGAAAATGTTTTGAATCACCATGAAAATGATGCGTCTCAAAAAATATCCGATTAAAAATCTTTACTTGTTCAAAAGCTGTTTGTTTATGATTTAATTCAAGCCAAATATCTCTTCTTATTGCTTGTAGCGTCGCCCGAATTATTTCTTCTTCTAAACCTGGGTATTGATATTTTGCAATTATTATAGCGCCTTTCAATAAATCTTTTTCAGAAGAATTAACCCAATCATTTAATTTGGTTTTCACTTCTTCAAATTGAATATCATGAATAATCTGCTCTATACGCCCTTGAAAAATTAAACCATAATCTTGATCTTCCCACGAATTTTCAAGAAACGGAATAGCATTTGGACCATAATTCATAAGAGTATCACGAACATGCCCAAAGACATTTTCATCGGGATCATCAATTAATTGAATTAATGCACGAATGGACTTTTCATCTTTCATTTACAAAACAAATGTAAGCTAGTTCATTCGCCTATTGTTCAGTAGGTGACTTAGGTTATCAATGTATAAATGTTAATTAGCCTGTTTTTTCAATGAAACTGTAACCTTTAAGAGTGTTTCACGTTTTGTTTAATACGGATTAAATATTAACAGCTACAGGTTAAGAAAAGGGAGGCTTTAGTTAAAGCCTCTTTTTTTGTTATATTGGCTCGGTTTTTCGTGTCAACAATTTAAATTTAATAAAATGAAAACATTAATCTTATTTTCGGTGCTAATCTGTTCTATTTCTTGTTCATCACAAAAAGAAATTGTGGAAAATGGAACAAAAAAATCAGAGACTGTTCAAATTGTTAAAGGAACTGTTCATCTTAGTGGTGAAGGTTGCCCTTTTTACATAACTGCTAAAGTCGATGGACAGTTAATGAAATTGTATCCTGTTAATTTGGAAGATAGCTTTAAAATAGATGGCTTGAAAATTAAATTCTCGTATAATTTAAGCAGAGCAATGCAACCAGAAAATTGTCAAGTTGATAAAGTGATTTCTGTTGAAAAAGTATCTAAATAGCTTTTTTATGATAAATTAATGCTTTTAATCGTTCAAAAGAAGTTTGATTATTTACAGAGTAAAATGATTGAGCGATTTTATTTTTCTCTTGTTTGGTCAAGTGCCATGAAAGTGAAATACGGTCGTTTCGACTTTCTCTCAGATTGAAAGATATTATATCCAAAGGGAAAGAGAAACTTGAAGAACCTAACTTCAGTAGTTGTTCTTGATCAAAATCTTGAGTTCTCGGGAAATTATTATACATATTTCCAAAAGGTAATGTGATTTTGTGAGTTAATGAAATGTGTTCATAAAGTTCATGGCTTAGAATTCTTTTCGTATCTCTAACTTCGAGAATAATCACACCAGAAGTATTTTCTTTGATCCATTTTTCTATAGAAAATAGATAATCCAATGTCGTTTTTGTACCATAATTATCCCTTATTCCAGCATCCATTAATTGCATGCCTGGTTCTGTTGGCATAGACATCATTGGCATAATAAATGGAAAAGTTGCACTTGCGCGTAGTACACTACTAAATCTCATTTCTTGAGGATTGTTTTCTGCAAAAAACGATTGAAAATCTATGTTTTCGTAAGAGGATGAAACTTGCTTTGGGCAATCTGGATTTTTTGTAATAAAACTAAGAGATTGGGAAGCTATTAATAATCTCCGGCCATCGTTTACAATCGTTGGACTAAAAATCATTAGGGGAATAATGGCTTGTTGCTCATATTTCTTATAATAACCCAAATTATGTTGAAGTAAATTCTCCGTATTTTCATGCAAATGTTGCTCAAAAGCATAACCTCTATCTCGTGTGTATTTTTTATTGTTATAATTAAAGGAACGATAGCGGAAAAACAAGTCGTTGGTAGAAATTGAAAATGCTAATTTATTTAATAAATCTTTGCTGAGGTTTTCACCGTATTTATTGTCGTAACGATTTTGTATTTCTTTCCTCTCATTTCGAAGATATATTTCTCTGTAATATGCTGCGCCTACCATTCCTCCTGAGGCACCAGTTATAAGATTTAAATGAGCTGTTAATTCCTCATTCAGGGCTTTGTCACAGTTCTGTAAAACAGTGAATGTCCATAAGGCACTTCTTGAACCACCGCCAGAAGTATTAAGAATTATAAGTTTCGGTTTTTTTTCGCCTGTTTTCTTTTTCCAGTTTTCTAGAATTAAAATTATATTCTTTTTCGATTCAATTTCAGACTGATTATTTTTGTAGTTTGACTCAATTGATTGAATACTATATTTTTGAACTTTAGAATCGCTATAATCTAAACCATAAGCAAAGTTTTTAAAAGTGAATAATTCAGTTGTAACACTGAGATAATTCATTAAAGCAATTGCTGCAAATAATATAGGGTAGGTCCATCGATGAAACCATGACATTATAGCACTAAACAACATATGAATCATTGTGAGTAAGAGAATTATACTCATTCCAGCAGGGAATTCAAATAAGGGATAGTCTATGAATTGACCAGATAAAATGAAAGCTGAAATTGTCAAAATTTCAAAAATTGATGCATTAATTCTGTTTTTCGCAAACACATGTTCAATAATTGCTTTATCTAGATGCTTGGTTGATCGACTTTGGAAAAGTCTGAACCCTTTTCCGATATAATGATGTGTTTTTTCATGTTCTGTGCGGAAATAGTTATACCATTTATTGCTACTTTGTGTAACGGATTGTATAGGATTAGTTGATGAATCTTCATGGTCAATTTTCTCTCCTTTCTCTCTTGTTGTTGGGAAGAAATAAAAAAGAGATAAAAGAATAAAGGCGAAAATTCCACCGAGAAATGAAACCGTATATATGAATAAATTCACATAAGTAGATAATTCTTCAATTCTTTGAAATTGAGTCATCTTATAAATATAGTAGATTATGAAGATGATTGGAATTAGGGAATTATTAATGCAGAATTTATAAAAGGGCCTAGAAACAATTGCTAAAAAAGAATATCTTGGACCGAGCTTGATGTAACTATATGTGTTAAAAGCCATAATAAAACCTCCGATGCTAAATCCTAGTAAAATGAAAGACCAACAACTAACATTTCCTAAATATTCGGGCGATAAAAACAAGTAGGGGACACCAAATGCTTTTCCAAATGAACCTGAAATGAGCATGAAAAGAAATGCCCAATAAAACATTGAAATGAGGTTGTATTTTAATTGCGCAAAAATAATGTGGATAGGAAAGAATGCTCCGGTTGTTTTTAGAAAACGAATTAAACGCAGTTGCCTCATGAAAATAAATGTACTGATTAAAACAATTATTTCAAAAATTATTCGGCGATATATTTATCAAGCAATTGAATAAATGTTTGTGGTGCTGGAATTGGCCTCATATCTGTTTTAGTTATAAATACTAAAATAGTTTCTGCAGTGCTAATTAATTTGTTGTTGGAATTATAAATTTCGTAATTGAAATAAATTCTTGCACCAGTGATTTCGGTAATTATTGTTCTTATTGTTAATTCATCATCATAGAATGCTGGGGCAAGATATTTCACTGAATATTCGGAAACAGGCAACATTATCCCCTGCTCTTCTAAATCTTTATAGCTCATGCCGCAATTCCGAAGTGTTTCAACCCTTCCTACTTCGAAATATTGAGCATAATTACCGTAATAACAATAGCCCATCTGGTCAGTTTCACCATATCGAACACGAAGTTTTGTTTGAAAAGAAAAGTTATAATTCATTTTATGTTAAAAAGTTGGTCAAATGTAAAAAATATAGGCAATAATCGAGAGTTTATCAACAGTTTTTCTTATTTTCGTGTTGAGGCAAAATTTATTTTAAATGCTTGAAAATAGTAATTATTCAAGTGGATAGGATTAGATTCTTTACTTTGAGTCTATTAACTTTTTTATTCTATCTAAAAATTATTACAGCTGTAAAACTTTTTTAAAAATCAACCCCTTTTTGATTTTTTTTTAAACTTTTTTATGTGAATATTTGTCCTCAGAAATTAACCAACCAAAACCGCTAGAGAAATAATTCATTTTTTGAATGGTTTGAGCTATATTATTTAACCAACAATTAAAAAAATTACTAATGAGTAATAGTCACGAAGTCGTTTGGAACGCATGTTTGAAAGTAATTAAAGATAATATTTCTTTACAAGCTTTTAAAACATGGTTTTTACCGATTATCCCTATTCGAATAGAAGACAATGTCTTAACTATTCAAGTTCCTTCACATTTTTTCTATGAATGGTTGGAGGAAAACTACATTGTTTTGCTCAAAAAAGTAATTAAAAAAGAATTAGGTCCTGAAGGAACATTGGAATATAGTATTGTGATGGAAAATAATACAACAAATTCTACACCTTATACTGTTAAATTGCCAGCATTAAATAAGCGCTCATTGAAAAATGCTCCTGTTTCGATGCCTTTGAATATGAATGAAAATCAAATTCGTAATCCATTTATAATTCCTGGATTAAAGAAGGTGAATGTTGAGTCAAATTTGAATCCAACATACGGTTTTGAAAATTTTGTTGAAGGAGATTGTAACCGTTTAGCTAGAGCTTCTGGTTATGCTGTTGCAAACAAGCCTGGAGGTACAGCTTTTAATCCATTATTAATTTATGGAGGAGTTGGTCTTGGTAAAACTCATTTATCACATGCAATTGGGATTGCAATTAAAAATCAATTCCCGAGTAAAACTGTTTTATATGTAGGTTCAGAGAAATTTGCTCACCAATTCATTGATGCAATTAAGAATCAAACGACAAACGACTTTATTCATTTTTACCAAATGATTGATGTTTTAATTATTGATGATGTTCAATTTTTCTCTGGTAAAGAGAAAACACAAGACGTTTTCTTCCACATCTTCAATCATTTGCACCAAAATGGCAAACAAATTATCTTAACATCAGATAAGCCACCAGTCGAAATGCAGGGAATGGAGCAACGTTTATTATCTAGATTTAAATGGGGATTATCTGCGGATCTTGCTTCACCAGATCTAGAGACACGAATCGCTATTCTTGAGAAGAAAATGTATGGTAATGGAATTGAATTACCACGTGATGTTGTTGAGTATTTAGCGTATTCAATTAATACAAATGTGAGAGAAATGGAAGGTGCCTTAAACACGTTACTTGCTCAAGCATCATTAAATAAAAAGGCAATTACATTAGAACTTGCTAAGCAAATGGTTGACAAATTTGTCAAAAATACTGCTCGTGAAGTTTCTATCGAATACATACAAAAAGTGGTGTGTGATTATTTTGATCTTCCAATTGAAATGTTGAAATCTAAAACACGTAAGCGTGAAGTTGTTCAAGCTCGTCAAATTTCAATGTTCTTCTCGAAGAAAATGACAAAATCTTCTCTAGCAAATATTGGAGCTCATTGTGGAGGAAAAGACCACGCAACTGTATTACACGCTTGTCGCACGGTGACAAATCTTTCTGAAACTGATAAACAATTTAGAGTTTATTTGGAAGACTTAGAGAAAAAATTGACAATACAATAAGTGCATTCATATTATTTAGAGAGCCATCTGTTACTGACAGATGGCTTTTTTTTTGATTAATATCGCTAGCCACCACCGTGCATTTTAGTTCTGAGCTAATCGAAATAAAAAGTCTAAATACCTTCGGAAAGCGTAAACCAATCTGAAAAACTTTAATACAATTATACAATCAGGAACTTACAATTATAATTTATGAAACAAAAGTCCCCCTTCGATCATCTAATCCACAAATAAAAAAGAGTTTTTTATTGTTCTATAAATTTTAAAATAGCCGATAAATAAGTTGAATATCCCATGATAAAAGGCGTATCCTCATGATCTCCACCTGGAACTCGAACAGCTGTTTTTGAAGGCCCTTGATAATTATTGTAAACAACTTCTCCGTGGGTATGGATACTTAAAAAAGAATCTGCTTCACCATGAATCCAAAGTAAAGGAACATTCACTTTTTTTATTTCTTCGGCATTATCAATTTTAACATTCACAAAATAACTCCCAGGCATTGCTAATAATGCGGCATCTTGAACCAAAACTTCCGCAGAGGCAAAAGGTGCTTCTAAAATAATTTTACTTGGTTGCATTTCGAAATTAGT
>CANNKP010000072.1 GCA_947505255.1 Flavobacteriales bacterium | reverse complement strand
CGTTTTTGACCAACGAATTTTTTACCTAAAAAAGCTTCAAAATTAGACGCTTGATTTAGTTTTTTGTAAATATTTAATTTGCGTTCTTTATCAAAAACAGGTCGATTTTTAATCTCAATTTTATTTTTGAACCAATCAATTCTATCTGGATCACGCATATAAACGTATTCTATTCCAATAGATTGGCAATAAGTCAATTCTAAGTGATGAATAATATCTCCTAATGAAGCGGCGCCAATACCAATCTCTTCACCAGCTTGAAAAACAGTGTTTATATCAGAAACATCTAATCCGAAATTTTCGATATCTAGCGTAGGAGAGTATTTTCTTCGTTCGCGAACAGGATTTGTCTTTGTGAATAAATGACCACGGTTTCTATAACCATTAATCAAGTTAATTACCTTGAATTCTTTTTGAAAATTTTCAGGGATTTCTCCTCCATCTTCATAATTTGTTCTAGCAAAATCGAAGCCTTCAAAGAATTTTTTCCAGCCAATATCAACACTTTCAGGGTCTTGCTGATACATATTATACAAATGATCGATAGCCGTCACATCTGCATTCCCAACATAAGATACTTTATCCATGGTATTTTTACTCATTTATGGAATTGCAAATTTAGATAAATTCCTTGATGGAAGCCGTTAAAAAGTCGAAATAATTTGCTTGAAAACGGTTATTAAAGCTAAAAGTATTACAGAAAAGACCATAAATCCACTTGGTGGAAGTCAACTTTTTTCTTAAATTCAAGAGAATAAGAAAAATTATTCACATATGAATGAACGAACAATACAAGAAAAAATACATTTAATTAGAGATCAAAAAGTGATGTTGGATTATGATTTAGCTGAGTTGTATGAAACAGAAACGCGAATATTAAAACAAAGTGTTAGAAGAAATATAAATAGGTTTCCGATAGATTTCATGTTTATGCTAACAAAAGAAGAATATTCGTTTCTAAGATCACAATTTGTGACCTTAGAAGGAGGAAAAGGAAGACATTCTAAATTTTTACCATTTGCATTTACTGAACAAGGTGTTGCAATGCTAAGTTCAGTAATTCATTCAGAAAAGGCTGTCGCTATAAATATTTCAATCATGCGGACATTTGTAAATATTAGGCAATATGCTCTTACTTATAAAGAATTGAATGAAAAGCTAAAAGAATTGGATGGGAAGTTTTCAGATGTTTATGCTGCGATAAATTTTCTATTAGAAAAAGATAAAAAGCAACAAAATCAAGATGCAAGACAAAAAATTGGGTTTAAGAACTAAATTTCATTCTCAAATAAACTTTGTAAGCCTCTCGATAAAGTACTTTGTGCGCTAATTCTTGAATAAAATTTGGTTGAGTTGTGAGATGTAAAAAATCCTTTTCTGCAACATCAATCGTATATAACAATTGCAATAAACGTGTTTCCCCTTGTTTCATTATATCAACAAGTTGATTTGCTATCTGTAATTCAATTTCTTCCTTGGAAAATGGTTCGATTTCAAATGAATCCGAGTAAAATAAATTGAATTTTGCGAAATCCTTTGAAATTTGTTGTTGTGTTTTTAAAACAAATGCTTCATTATTGAAATGATTTTGAAGCTCAGCATAACTTTTCAATTCTTTCATATACAATTAGTAATTAGCAACTAGCAACTAGCAATTAACTCAATGTATTCCACAACCAGCTTCAAATTCTTTTTCAGGCGACATAAAACTCAATTTTCCTTCTGCATCTTCAGCCATTAAAATCATGCCTTTTGATTCAATTCCTTTAATTTTTCTTGGAGCTAAATTCATCAATACTTGAACGGTTTTACCAATGATTTCTTCTGGAGAATAATGCGCAGCAATTCCTGATACGATTGTTCTTTTATCCAATCCTGTATCAACAAGTAATTTCAATAATTTATCTGCTTTTTCAACTTTTTCCGCCTCAAGAATAGTTCCTAAACGGATATCCATTTTTGTGAAATCGTCAAATGTTACTTCTTCTTTTTGAGCATCAAATATTGATTCCATTGCTTCAATATTTTTCAATTTATTCACTTCCGCTTCCACGATTGTATCTTCTATTTTTTGAAAAAGAATTTCTGGCGTATTTGTTTGATTTCCAACTTTCATCAAATCGCCATTCCCGGCGTTTTCCCAATTCGTGCTTTTAAAATTCAAGAAATTCGATAATTTAGAAGCTGTTGCTGGTAAAAATGGTTGAAGAACAATGCTAAGATTAGCCGTGATTTGAAGCGCAATATTCATTACAGTTTCAACTCTTTTTGGATCTATTTTTACCACTTTCCATGGTTCTTGATCTGCCAAATATTTATTCCCAAGTCGTGCCAAATTCATCGCTTCTGCTTGCGCATCACGCAATTTGTAGGCGTAAACGAGTTTGCTAATACGTTTTGGAATTTCGTTTATTTCAGCTAAAACGAGTTGATCTTCTTCTGTCAATTCTCCTCTTTCAGGAACTTTGCCTTCGTAATATTTTTGGGTTAAAACCAAAGCACGATTTACAAAATTCCCAAGAATATCCGCTAATTCACTGTTGATTCGAGTTTGGTATTCTTTCCATGTAAATTCTGAATCTTTTGTTTCAGGAGCAATAGATGTCAAGACATATTTCAATTCATCTTCTCTTCCTGGATATGCTTCTAAATATTCATGTAACCAAACTGCCCAATTTCTAGAAGTCGAAAATTTATCTCCTTCTAAGTTCAAAAATTCATAAGCCGGAACATTGTCTGGTAAAATTAAATCACCGTGATCCTTCAGTAAAATTGGAAATATAACTGCATGAAAAACAATATTATCTTTTCCAATGAAATGAATCAATTTTCGATCTCCAGTCCAATAATCTTCCCAATTCTTATTGTTGTCAATTGCGTATTGCTTTGTTGCTGAAATATAACCAATTGGCGCATCCAACCAAACATATAACACTTTTCCCTCTGCATTTGGAAGTGGAACTTTTACTCCCCAATCTAAGTCACGGGTCATTGCTCTTGAATGTAATCCTCCATCAATCCATGACATGCATTGTCCTATTACTTGGTTTCTCCAAGGCTTAGGATCATGTTGTTGAATTCCATCTAATTTCCCTTCTTTTATCCATTCTCTCAACCAATCTTCATGATTCGCCATAGGCAAATACCAATGTGAAGTGGTTCTTAAAACAGGTGCCTTTCCACTTAAAGTAGAAGTTGGATTAATCAATTCTGTTGGACTTAAATCACTCCCGCATTTTTCACATTGATCTCCATAAGCACTTGGGTTTTGACACTTTGGACATTCACCAGTAATATATCTATCTGCTAAAAATTGGTCGTATTCTTCATCGTAGTATTGTTCTGATGTTTCTTCAGTAAATTTCCCTTTTTCATATAACTTTAAAAAGAAATCTTGTGAGGTTTTATGGTGAATTTCAGATGATGTTCTGTGAAAAATATCAAATGAAATATCGAAATCTGTAAAGGCTTTACTAATAATCGAATTGTATTTGTCAACTATTTCTTTTGGAGTAATTCCCTCTTTTTTTGCACGTAATGTTATTGCAGCTCCATGTTCATCGCTACCACATATAAATGCTACATCGTGATCATTCATGCGTAAAAAACGCACGAAAATATCAGCGGGTAAATAAACTCCTGCTACGTGACCTAAATGTAATGGTCCGTTTGCATAAGGTAAAGCGGCAGTTACAGTGTATTTTGCTTTTGTCATCAAAATAGTTCAATTGAAAAATTCAAAGATACAGAGAATTCAGGATTCTTAAATCATGAATCTATAACATAATCAATATAGGTTGTTGTTTTTTAGATTTCGAATTTAAATTTTACAATCTAATTGCACTTCTTTTTCGACAAAACGAATATTGAATGTTTCTAATTCTGCTAATATCGGATTGTAAACTTCAGGTTGAATTGGCAGTGTAACTCCTTTTGTTGTTAAATCACCATTCAAAATCATTTTTGATGCGATTGCAACAGGTAGTCCAACAGTATTTGACATCGAAGTAAACGTATGGTCTTCTCCAATATTAACCATAGAGGAAGTGATTGAATGGTGTTCTCCAAGAAATTCATATTCGAATTCATGATACATTACTAACATGTCTTTATCCGCAGGTTCTAAAACCCATTTTCCAACGAGTAGTTTTTCTAATAATTGTGCTGGAGATGCATCTTTAACATCCAATTTTGTTGTTCCATCAAAAATACCCAACCAATCGAATTTATCGTATAAATCAATTCGATCTTCTCTTAAAAAATCTCTGAATTTGTCTTCTACTGATCTATATGGTCTATATGGTAAAAATGCATTTAAAAAAGAACGAGGAGTTAAAAACTCTGAATTTTCCATTTTATAGGAATTATCTGTCATTCCTAATTCAATGAATACATTCCATGCTTGGCAAAATCCAGGTCGACGTAATGTTCCTCTGAAAATTGTTGGAATCGTCTCCAAACCATACGTTTTTCTGTAGGAAAGTGAATCGCGGTTGGCATAACCATCAAATTCTCCATAACCTTCAATTTCAGTAGTATATAATCTGCCAAATAGTCTATTGTATGGAACATATTTGTATTCATTGTGATCAATAAAACAAGAGGCACCACCTTGACCGGCAAGCACAACGTTTCTGGGGTTCCATGTAAATTTATAATTCCAAGGATTATTGTCACTTTCAGGAGCCATTAAGCCACCGCAAAAAGATTTAAAAGAAGTTACGATTGCTCCTTTTGCTTGAATTGCATGAATGATTTTCATCGCACTCATGTGGTCTATTCCCGGATCAACGCCGATTTCATTCATGATGATTATTCCTGCTGCTTTTGCTTGTTCATCCAATTCTTTCATTTCTTCAGAGATGTATGAAGGTGTGATAAGATTCGTTTTTAAAGCAATACAATCTTTAGCAACATCGACATGAAACCGAGCTGGCAGCATTGAAATTACAAGGTCAGCTTTCTCAATTTCAGGTCTGCGTTCAAGCGAATCCAAGGCATTGAAAGATAAAGCAATACCGTTTACATGGCCATTAATTTTTCTCGTAACGAGACTAATATCTTGATCTACGATTCGGATTTTCCAATTATACTGAGTCGAGTTTTCTAAAAGATATCGAATCAAAGACGAAGCTGATAGTCCAGCACCAAGAATTAAAATTGTTTTCATGTTCATGTTAACTTAACATGGCAAATGTAACAATAGCAATTCAAAGGAGACATGTTAGATTATGTATATTTTCTATTGAATTTGTTAAATTAACAACAAGAAAATCGTTTTTAACTTGTTAGCTTTGATTAACATTAAAATTTCTATTTTTACAAGCTAAATATATTGAAATATGGGAAGAGCGTTTGAATATCGAAGAGCGTCCAAAGAAAAACGATGGGACAAAATGTCTAAATTGTTTCCGAAATTAGGGAAAGCAATTACTATGGCTGCAAAAGAAGGGGGAGATGATCCTGCAACAAATGCAAAACTTCGTACAGCGATTCAGAATGCAAAGTCTGAAAATATGCCAAAAGATAACATTGAAGCGGCTGTAAAAAGAGCTGCCCAAAAGGATATTAGTTCTTTTACCGAAGTTATTTATGAAGGAAAAGGCCTTCATGGTGTACTAGTAGTTGTAGAATGTGCAACAGATAATTCTACAAGAACAGTTGCAAATGTAAAATCATATTTCAATAAATCAGGAGGAAGTGTTGTTCCAAATGGTCAATTAGAATTCATGTTTAACCGTAAATCAGTTTTTGAAATTAACAAAACAGATGCAATAGATCCAGAAGAATTAGAGTTAGAATTAATCGATGCTGGTTGCGAAGAAATTGAAGTAGTCGATGATAAAATCTTCGTTTATGGAGATTATACCGCATTTGGAACACTTTCAAAAGGATTGGAAGATTTGAATATTGAAGTTCAAAAATCGAATCTTCAAAGAATTCCAACCTCTCCAATTGAATTAACCGAAGAGCAATTGTCTGATATTGAAAAAATGCTTGATAAAATTGAAGATGACGATGATATTCAGCAAGTCTTTACAAATATTGCGTAATCTGTTGTTTAGAAAAAATTTAAAATAAATCCACCTTTTATGAGTTATTGCTAACAATAATTCTTTTATTATTTTTATGTATGGTTTTAACGTTTAGAAAATTAGTTGTCTTATTTGTGTTATTTTTTATAGCAGGAGCATGTTCAACTGAAAAAAATACGTTAGTAAACCGCTCTTTTCATGGGCTAACAGCTCATTATAATGGCTACTTTAATGCAACTGAGTTAATTCGTCAGTCAATGACATCATACTGCGGTTCAAAACAAGAAGATTATTATTCGATACTATCAATTGATCCACTTCCTAATGAAGAAGAGGTTATTGGTTTATATCCCGCGATTGATACTGCTATTGTTAAATGTACAAAGGTTATTCAGCGTCACAGCATGCCGAGTAATGATAAACCATCTTTGAAAAAAGAAGAACATAATCGTTGGATAGATGAAAATTGGACGACTATTGGAATTGCTAATTTTTATCGAAGAGATTATGAAGCAGCAATGAAAAGTTTCATGTTTGTGAAAAAGTTTTACTCAAATGATCCTTCTATATATATAGGAGAATTATGGATGGCTAAAACTAATCTTGAAATGGGGAAACTTACAGAAGCAGGGTTTAATATTGCGAATTTAGATAAGGCAATCGAAAATCAAGAATCTGGCACCGAAGAATCAAAAGGTCCAAAGAATAAAACTTCAAGAAAGGAAAAAAAGGAAGAAGAAGTGGCGAAAGTGCCAAAATCAATTCGTTTTGATTTTGAAAAAACAAAAGCAGAATATGCTTTGAGAAAACAAAATCCGCAAGATGCGATTAAATTCCTTGAAGCTTCATTGAAATATGCTAAAAAGAAAACAGATAAATCACGTGTGCATTTTGTTATGGCACAATTGTACGAATCAATAGGTAACCGTGAAGCAGCAAAAGAACATTATAGTTTAACATTGAAATATACTGCTCCTTATGAAATGCATTTTAATGCTCGATTAAAAAGAGCGTTTATGGGCGGAGATGAAAAGGTTAAGAAGGAGTTGTTAAAAATGTTGCGCGACGCTAAAAATTCTGCTTATAAAGATCAGATTTATTATGCTTTAGCTGATATTGAACTCCAGAATAATAACAAACCGCAAGCTATTGAATATTTGACGCAATCAGCATTTTATTCAGTGTCAAATACGCGTCAAAAAGGGATGTCCTATGAAAAACTAGGTAACATGTCTTTTGCAGATAGAGATTACGTGAAAGCCCAAAAATATTATGATTCCTGTGCAACTGTAATTGCTGATAATTATCCGAATGCTGAAGGTGTTAGAAATAAAGCATTGAAATTAGCAGACCTTGTGGCGGCAGTCGAAACGGCTAATTTTGAAGATAGTGTTCAGCGAATAGCACAATTATCAGAAGAAGATCGAATAAAATTTATCGAGAATGTTATAAAACAAAAGAAGGAAGAAGACGCAAATAGAAAGAAAAGAGAGGCTGAACGATTAAGAGAGCTTCAACAAAATCAAAATAATTTCGCTGACAATGGCGGTAATGGGAGCAAATGGTATTTTAATAATGCCAAAACAAGAAGCGATGGTTTTGATGAGTTCCGGAAATTATGGGGGACGAGAGAAAATGAAGACAACTGGCGTCGTACAGATAAAACCGCAATATTTGTAAATACAGATGATGTTGAAGATACGTTAGTTGTTGAAAATGAAGTTGTTGAAGTGGTAAAAGATTCAATGAATGTTGATTTATTAATGAAAAATATTCCATTAACTGATTCAGCGTTAATTGCTTCAAATGGAAGATTGTTGGAAGCGCTGTATAACGCTGGAATTATTTATAAAGAACAATTAAATGAATTGGATTTGGCAAAAACTCAATTTAATAAAGTACGTTCTAAAAATATTGAAGGTATTTATGACATGTCTTCTGCTTATCAATTGTTTAAATTATTAGATGGAACAAACCCAGAAGGAGCTTCAGAAAACAAAAATTATATTTTAACAATGTATCCAAATTCTGATTATGCCAATTATTTGCGGGATCCAGATTTCTTTGTAAAAAGAAAAGAACGAGAAGCACTTGCTGAACAGGAATATATTGTAATCTTAGAAAGATATAATAAAGGTCTTTATTTTCCAGTTTTAGCAAAAGCAGATTTTGTAATAGAAAACGAAAAAGAAAATAAATATAGAGCAAAATATATGTTGCTAAAAGCAATGTGCATGGGGCAAACAAATGAGAATAAACAAGAATTATTGCCAATTTTAAATCAACTTATTTTAGAGTATCCAAAAACGGATGAAGAAGCAAGAGCCAAAGAGATGATTGGTATAATTCAAAATGGGTATTCTAAAAATATCATTTCGGATTTCACAGATAAAACGCCTTATACTTTTAATGATGAAATTGAACAATGGGTAATTGTATTTTTGGAAAAAAATGAAAGTTCTAACACTGGGAAAACAAAAGTATCCGATTTTAATAGAGAATTTTTTAGTCGCGATAAGTTAAAGGTTAGTTCTAAAATTTATGGTGAAGATCAAAGTATCATCTTGATACAGGAATTTAAAAACGATTTGAAAGCAGCTGAATATGTAAGAACTTTTAAAGCAACAAGAAAGTATTTATTGGATATGCAAAAATCAAAAATTCTAATCATTACTCAGGAAAACATGAAAATTCTGTTTGAGACTAAAAAGCTTGCGGAATATGAGATTTTTTATGATGAATACTATTAATCATGTTAAAGAGAAAAGAAAAAACTCAGTTTGAAAGTCCGGATAGATTGAACCGAATTGTTGAAGGGACAAAAATAATTGGCAATTTAATTTCGGAATCAAATATTCGTATTGATGGCGAAGTAATTGGAAATATTACAACATCTTCGAAAGTTGTAATTGGCGAAAATGGTTTTTTAAAAGGGAATTTGAATTGTCAAGAAGCCGATATTGAAGGCAAAATTGAAGGTAAATTAGAAATTGAAGGGTTATTGATATTGCGCGAGCAAGCTAAAGTTTATGGAGATATACACACGGTCAAATTACACATTGAAGAAGGAGCTTTTTTCTTAGGTGCATGTAAAATGATTACTGGTTCAAATAATGCGCTTAAATCTTCAAGTTTGCTGCAAGAGAATGAAGTAGATGATATAATCTATTAATTCGTGGAACCATCAAATTCAAAAAAAAATCAATCAAAATTTGTTCGTTTTTCAGCGTTAGGCATCCAAATGGGTGTAATAATAGCACTTTTTACATGGTTGGGAACATATTTGGATGCAAGATATAATTCAAAAACACCTTGGTGGACAATTGGACTCTCGCTTTTTGGAGTAATATCGTCACTTGTAATCGTGATAAGAGAAGTTATAAAAATGGGAAATGAAGATGAATAAAACAAAAAAATACGCTGTACAATTTATTACGTTCATGTTTGTCTCTTTTTTGATTTATCTAAGTATGGTCTACTCAGGAATCCTATTAATTGATAAAAAAACATCAATTTATATAGTTTCAACATGCGCAGGCATTTTTTTAATTGGAACATTAATTATTGCCCCAGGACTCAATAAAAATGCCGAAGACTTTACACTTAGGTTTCTATTGTTAACAACAGTACAGATGTTAATTGTGTTTTTTATTGTTGGGATAATGGCCTTTAAACAAATTGATCATGTCCGAATAATTGGTTTTCATTTGCTGGCAATCGTTGTGGAACTTCTTTTTCTTCAATCTTTTCTTTTAGTTAAAATCAATAATAAAATCAGCTAAATCTTATTTAAAAAATAGCATTTCAAATCGATTTTTTCTTTTTTTCAACTGTATTATTTCCGTTCAATCAAAATCTTCTAATTGTTATAATTTTTCTTTATTGTTTTAACTTGTTTTTTTATAAAGTTTACTTAACTTTGCCGAAAATTTGAGACTTTAAACAAGAAAATTATCTGAAATGTCATTAAAAAACAGATTAAACTTTTTATACATAATTATTATTGCAATTCTGCCTTTAAGTAACGTTTTTGCTGCAGAAAAGAATAATTCTGAATTAAAACATGATGAGAAAAAAAGTCATGAAAAAGAGTTTAATGTAAGTGATATGATCATGCACCACATTAAAGATGCACATGAATGGCATTTGTGGGGTCCTGAGCATGGAGGAACTGCCGTTTATCTTCCTATTATTCTTCTTGATAATGGCTTGAAAACTTTTTCTTCCAAGAATTTTTATGATGGAACGCCGAAAGCGGCAATTGATAAGAAAACCAATGAGCTAGTTGATTATGTAATTGGTGTTGGCCCTGCAGCTGAATACGCAATGGTTCATGAGAAAATTTACAAATTAAATAATGGTGAATTAACTTTTGAAGATGGGCATGTCCATGGAAGCATTAAGCCATGGGATTTTTCAATAACAAAAAATGTGTTGTCTTTGTTCTTTGGCGCAACTTTGATTTTAGTGATCATGTTTAGTGTGGCTAAATTCTACAAGAAGAATGGGGCTGTTGCTCCTAAAGGATTAGCTAAATTTTTAGAACCTTTAGTGGTTTTTGTGCGTGATGATATCGCTAAGGCAAATATCTCTAATGGAAAACACACGAAATATCTTCCATACTTATTAACTATTTTCTTCTTTATTCTTTTCAATAATTTCTTAGGTCTGATTCCAATTTTACCAGGTGGTGCTAACTTAACTGGGAACATCACGGTAACGTTGTTTTTATCCGCATGTACATTAATAATTACTTTGTTGTCTTCAAATAAGAATTACTGGAAACATATTTTTGCAACTCCGGGAGTTCCAATTGCATTATTACCAATTATGATTCCAATTGAATTGGTTGGAATTTTCACAAAACCTTTTGCTTTAATGATACGTTTGTTCGCTAATATGACTGCTGGACACATTATCATTTTAGCGTTGATTTCTATCATATTTATAAATCAAAATGCAGCATGGGGAGCTTTATCTGTTCCTATGGCATTGTTTATATCTGTTTTAGAATTGTTGGTGGCTTTTTTACAAGCGTATCTGTTTGCAATGCTTTCTGCATTGTTTATCGGTGCAGCTCTTGAAGAAGCTCATCATTAATAAATAGTAACTTTATAATACAAATAGTTATGTACGGAAGTATAGCAGCAATTGGAGCAGGTTTGGCAGTTCTAGGAGCAGGAATCGGTATCGGAAGAATCGGTGGATCTGCAGTAGAAGGAATTGCACGTAACCCTGAAGCTTCAGGAAAAATTACAACAACAATGATTATTGCAGCAGCTCTTATTGAAGGTGTTGCTCTTTTCGGAGTCGTTATTGGTCTACTAGGTGGAGCAAAGTAATTAAAAAATCATTGCTTTAACGGTTGGTTAAGGCAATGATTTATTTTTTTGAAAACAGTTTAATAAAAATAAAATGGATTTAATAATACCAGATTTCGGTCTTTTGT
>CANNKP010000071.1 GCA_947505255.1 Flavobacteriales bacterium | reverse complement strand
TGATTTTACAACCTGCCATCTTCCTGCAGCCAGTTCCATGGCAACCAACAGGGGTATTCCCAAAAACAACACACACCCTAACCAGAACAATTCTTCGTTGTGGCTGGCCTTTCCATCGTGGTGTATGATGTAGGAAATCAACACGGCCAATGCCAGGCTGAGCAACCAAGGAAGCGGAAAGCGCCTGCCCACTTCCGTTGCTGTGGACAAAAAAATCCTCGAATTGAATCGTTTGAAGAAGGAAGGGATCTGTTTCATGTTAAGAAAGGTGCTTTAAGTCCGTCGGCGTTATGAAAGTTACTCATTTATTCAGCGCAACGGTTGTACTTAGGGGGCTCCGCTTGCTTGAAAAACATAAGGGTTAAATACTATTAACTTTTGTCCAATTTATGCTGGCGATGCACAATCGTCGAAAAACCAGATAAAATAGGCTCCATTCGATCGGATTTGTACTCTATAGCTTTTTTAAAGTAGTTTCGTATATAATCAGGTTATGTGTTTTAGTAAGGGCATCGGTGTAACGATCAACTAAAGTGGATGAAACAGTCAAAACTCGATTCAAAATGATAATAAAGAATGGCTAAGTCGGAAAATATAAGTACAAATGCAATTGATCAGGTGAGTCAAAATATTGACAACTCCTTTCTATGCGTTTACATAAATAACTTTGTTAAAAAATTTCGAAACTATAATAAAGACGAATATATTGTTACTATTTCAGGAATAAAAAAGTTTATTCCTAAAGACGACAAAAATTTTAATTGGTTGATTGAGCAACTCAAGGAAAACAATTTTAACATAGAATTTAAAGGGGATGAAGAAAGTATTAATGAAATCGACATTAACTGTAATAATATTACAAAGAATACATCCATCAACTTCAAATATCAAATTCATTATTTACCAACTATAGTCGAACTTTCAAGCAAAACAGACATACATCTCGTTGCAATAATCATAACTAAGATTGTTGCACAAATAATTAGCAAATTGAAAACACTATATAAAGCCATAGTACTAGACTTGGATGAAACATTATGGACTGGAACTTTATCTGAAGATGGAATCGAAAATATTATCGCCAATATGAACTCTAAAAAGGCAATTCCGTTTATCCAATTTATGAATTTCGTTAAAGTCTTAGGAGCTGAGTTGGGTATTTTCATTGCTATTTCCTCAAGAAATGATTATAAAATAGTTGAAGCATTAATTGACAAATTAGATATATATATCTTTCCATTAAAAAATCAAATTGATTGCATTATTGCAAATAACAACGATAAAAGTGAGAATATTAGAATAATATCAGAACAACTTTCTATTTTACCAAATTCCATCGTTTTTATTGACGATAATCAAATTGTGAGAGATGAGGTGAAGAAAAAATGGAAAGAAATATTTGTTCCAGAATGGGAAAATCATACAGATTTAGTTACTATGCTAATTGCTGGCTGTATATTTGAAAGGGAAGGGTTATCCATCAATTCTCAGAATAGAAGAAAGCAAAATAAAATGATACAAACGGAACGAATACAAAATTCAATGCCAAAACTTAATATCAAAATATTTAATGACGACCAACATTCTGAGTCAATAAAATTGTATTCTAAATCAAACCAATTTAAATTTTCACTAAATGATGATAACTTCAATGATGAAGCAGAATCATTGTATTTTGAACTAATTAGAGAAAATGGTGAAAATTTGGGAATATGCTCAGCTCTAACATTTAGTCGAATAAACAACTTTTTACACATAAATAACTGGGCAATTAGCTGTAGATATTTTGAAATAGGACTTGAAGAGTTTATTTTGTTGTACCTTCAAAAAATTGCATATCAAAATAAAATATTCTTTGATCACGCGCATACAGAATACAATCAAAAGGTTAGAGAAATGATTGCTAAGTATTCCGATGCATTCAAGGAAAACCATAAGAAATGTACAATCGAAATAAATTTAACAAAAGCAACTCTCTATACTTTTAATAAAAACACCAATTTAAGCATTATATAAAATGGAAAAGAGCAAAATATACACCCTTGGCTACACTCTATTTCAAAATGGAGCACTAATTGACATTGAAAATATGTTTCAGACTTTGAAAGAATTTAATGTGACTCACTTGGTTGATGTTCGCTCTATACCATATTCAAAACAATACCCACAGTGCAATGCGGACTATTTAAAAATTGCAGGTAAAAAAAATTCAATTTCTTATGGGCATATGCCCGAGCTTGGGGCAAAAGCAAGTCCAATGCAAGATGTTTATTCTAAAGCTTCTGATATTTTTTTTGAAGATATATTTCCTATTACAAAAAGCAATAGACCTGAAAATACAGAACTTTATGAATATGAGGATATTGTTGATTTTGATAAATTTAGAACAGATGAATACTTTTCAGAAGGAATACAAAGAATCAAAAATGCATATGATAACAGATATACTCTAGCCCTTATGTGCAGCGAAAAACGAGCAATTGACTGTCATAGATTTTTTTTGGTAAGTAAAAAGATTGAGGAAAAGTTTGGAGACTGCATAGAAGTGTTGCATATTACTAAAAATCAAAATGGTGAAATTATAACTGTCACTAATGATGATTTAAACAATGAATTGACAGTGATAGTTTTAAATAAAACGGAAATTAGAAAATTAAATGTTTTAAATTCTAGTATATTTGAACCAGCTAAAATTCATAATTATTACGGCGATTCTGTACAAGATAAAACAGTTGACTTTTGTGATAGATATTGGAATTTAATGCATGGATGGAAAAAGATAATTAACAATCAAAAAGAATATGATGAAATTATTTAGCATCGGATTTACTCAAAAATCGGCAGAAGTCTTTTTTGGGCTATTGAAAGATCATAAAATAGATTGTCTAATAGATATAAGATTAAACCCAAATGGTCAATTATCAAGGTTTGCTTTTGAGAAAGACCTACCATATTTCTTGGACAAATTGGCTAATGGATGCAACTATGTCCATAGAATTGACTTAGCACCGCAAAATGATTTATTGAAAGAAGTAAGAACTAAAGGATCTGCTATGTGCAAGGACTATAAATTATTTGAAATAGAGTTCAATAAATATCTAGAAAAAGAATCGAAAATCGAAAATTTCGTTGCAATCTTTCGTGAATATAAAAATGTTGCACTACTTTGCTCAGAGCACACGACAGAAAAATGCCATAGAAGACTCGTGACTGATATGTTATTGAAGAAATTCAGTAACAATATAAAATTTGGAGGGCATTTAAAATGAGAAAGAAAGTGTTATTATTAGCCGTTAGTTGTAAAACTGGTGGTCTATGTCCTGGAGGCCTTGATTTAGATAATCCAAGCAACTGGATTCGAATAGTTAACGATGATGGTCATGCAGGGGCTATTCAAGGTTATGAAATTGACTTTGCTAAACCCCTTGATATTATTGAATTTGACGGTAGACCAATGCCGCAAGGAAAACAACAAGAAAATTGGGTTATTGATAACAATTCCTGCAGGAAAACTGAAAGTAGAACCCATGAGGTTTTAGCTTGGGCGTATGAAAAATATTCTTATACTAACTTTTGGGGAAATTACAGGGCATTCCTAAATGAAGAAGAGTTCAATTCTGTAAATACATCTTCGGAATCAATTTTAAAAGTCAGCGATGTTGATATTTATAGAAATAATAACAATAAATGGAAAATTGATTTCAATTGGCATAGAGCAAAGTATAAAATTAAAGGAGTTTCAGTGACCGATCCAGATTTTTATGATAATAATGATCCGGTTCATTTCGATAATGCATATATCGTAACATCGATACCAAAAGAAATTGATGATTGGATTCATCCTGAATCTGGTGAAAAACGAGCCTATAAATTCGTTAGTAAAATTTACAAAATATAGCGAGACAAAACCACAGCACATAAGAGTGCCGTATGCTGTATTGTAAGCCCTTCAAAAAGCGATTTATTCTACCGCTTCAATGAAAATCATGCCAGGGATTTGATTAAGAAGATCAGTTGGATGCCTTCCAAAAAATCGCTGCTGCTAGATGTAAATATTGATTGTAATTCACTAATATTAATGGCGCTACTTAAGGGGAGAATTATATTGTACCAAAAAGTGATATAAACAGACTAAAAAACGAATGTCATCTTTAAATGGATAAATAAATAATTATGTAAATTGATTCAATCAAGCCTGATCAATGTAATACTCCCCGAATCTTAGGCCATGGGTTTAGTTAAAGAGATACAATTAATTTTAATAAATCTTGACAAAAAGAACGCGAAGAAAATCAAAAGAGCTGCAACCCTACACATAAAGCCAACGCAATGCAGCACATTTGCTTTTGCCCCAACCACACGACAAACAGAAATAAACTTAATCAATTTGACAACTATTAGGCAGAATGAAAATAAAAAGTGCTAAATCATTTCGTTATTGGTTCAAGACCAAAATAAAAGAAATTGATGGGAATAACCCGACATATAACGAAAACTTCGTAGGTACTTATCACAAAGAAAATGACAAAAAAACTATCAAAGGCTTTTTTGAAATGTTTCACGGTGACAAGGATGATATTGTAAATTATTTGCATCCTATTCTAAAAATAGCAGAGGACGGACAAGCGATTTATGAATTTCTGCAAAATGCGGTTGATTGTGGTTCTACTCACTTTTACATTTTCTACAACGACAAATATTTCTTAGCTATTAACAATGGAAGACCTTTTGATGTTGCGGGCATAAAATCAATTCTAAATATTGCTCAATCGACCAAAAAAGACCCTGTCGAAATTGGAAGACTTGGAATTGGTTTTAAGTTAGCCCACAGGTTGGTTGGTAAAAATGAAGGAACGGATGAGCTTGTTAAACAATATAAAGGACCAATCCTCTTCAGTTGGGCAAAGTTACAGGATCTCGAGAGTTTATTGAAAAATGAAATAATTGAACCGATAGTTCCACATAAAGAAAACGATAGTGAATTTATTAATTCGCCCTATTTGTTAAAACTGCTACTAACCAACTTCCCATCAGACGTAAACGAAACCATAAAGGACATCAATTACAAAGACAAAATTCTATTCCCACAAGATGAACTAGACGAACTTGTTGGATTTCTAAACGAAAATTTCACAAATCATTCAGAAAGTTTAAAGAAAAATGATTTGAAACAAGGAAGCTTGTTTTTTATAAAACTAGGCGAAGACAAAAAGAAGCTTTTAGATAAAGAATACTCTGAACTTGTAAACGGCATACAGTATTCAATGAATACATTAAAAAGTCTTGAAAAAGTCTACATCAACAATGATGATATTGGGAAAATACAATTATCACTTGAAGAAGGAGTAATTAGAAAAGGTTCTGACGAATTTGAAAGAATTTCACCCGAATACAAAGAATTTGATATAAAGTTTACAATTGGTTTTAACACGATAAAATTCGGAAACGAAAAATCGTATGAACAAATCAGACTGCTAAAAGAGAAACCGAATTTTTACAAATATTTCCCAATGGGAGATGAAATAAACGGATTTGCATTTATAGTTCATTGCGATAGTTTCAGTAACGAAACTAATCGCAGGAAATTACACGAAGACGGCATCAACTCTAATCTATTTCCTGAGCTTGCAAATCACATAACTAAAAAACTAATCGAATATAAAACTAATGACCGAAACAGGTTTTTAAATCTGTATACTTCATTGTTGTTGTCAGACATTCCAGACAGACAAAACAATAAATGGTTGAGACCAATTTTTTATGATATACTTTTAGCATCGCTTCAAAAGAACATTCCTACCAAAAAAGGAATTTCAGACAATGTACAAAATGTAAAAATTAAAAACTTTAAACTAAATATTGGTTTAAACCATTTTGGATTAAATCATATACAGTGGTTTGAGTGGGATAATGAAACTGACGTACTGCTAATTGATGAAGCAACAAAACCTGAAAAAATAGGAATTAAAAAATGGGACATTAGAGATGTTGTAGAAAATGCAAATCTTGAAAGTATAGATGTTTGGATTGCTACTTGTGAAACAGAAACGTACAATCAATTTCTGGAAGAGCTTGAAGAAAGCTACTTACGAAAGGAAACCAAAGAAAAAATTTGCCAAATCAAACTGATCAAATTTTCAAATGGGAAATTTTATTCATTCAATGAGGTGATTTCTATAAAAGATACGCTAGGAAAAACATCATATAAATTTAGCAATTTCTTTTTCGACAGCAAGAAAACAAAACGAATAAAAAGTGAACTAACGAAATTAGATTTTGTGATTTCTGACTTTTCGGTTGAAGATTATCCAAAAATATTTGCTTGTGTAACGTTGCCAGAAGATAAAAAACTGTATGATTCGATTGCTGAAAAATGCAAAACTAATTCGCTAATAGCAGAAGAAAAGAAAATTCTCTTTCAAAGTTTTATTAACGAAACCACCAAATTTGACAATGTAGCCGAAGGCACATTAAAGGATCTTCATTTATTTTGCGATAGCAATGCAATCATTAAGCAGCTAAACAAACTTATTGACAGCAATCTAACAACACCAAGTTGGTTAAACTCATATAAAATAAAAAGTGATGAGTTTTTCACAGATTTAAAACCATATTTAGTTTCTGAACAAGAAGTAATATTCAAAGAAATATATCTGCCCCAACAAAATATAATCCTTTCAGAGTTAACAGAGGTAAACGAAATCAAATCACTCATCAAACTATACCAAGACAATCAGAAGCAATTTTTTAAAGAGCTTATTATTAAGGAAGCGCAACGTTCTTTTTCAGTAGTAAATAGGACAAATAACACTTATCAAGTTCAGTCAGCCGACCCAGAAGCAAGGAAATTTATTGATGAAAATTGTGCTAGTAATTTGTTTGTGTTGCCACAAGAATTTTTAGGGCACAAAGAAGATGATGGCATTATCAAAGCTGATGATTTACACAGTTTGATTTTAGAATTTGCAGATGTAGATGAACATAAAGAAACCTTTGTAGATATAGTAAAATACAAAGCGAAACACAAGTTTTTACAAGAACTTACAGAGTTTAGATTTAATTCTGAAACCAAATATACCAAAGAGGACTACGAGTATAAAATTTTGGATTTAGCTTGTAGTGAATTGAAAGAAAACGATTATCAAAAGTTTAAAGATAAAGTTGTCATTGAAACAGAACAACAGGATATAAAGCTTTCAGAAATTCCACCGTTCACAGACAAAATAAAAATTGATGATTACGAAATATGTCTTGCTAAAATCCTTCCTGACAATTATGAAAACAGCGACCATTTAAGCAGTTTAATAAATCAATTTATAGGGCTTGGATTGAGCAAAGAGCGAATTGGAAATTTGTTTGGTGTTAGTGAAGAACATGAACCATACGACATCTTTAAAATGTTTTCGGAACAAGTTAAAATAATTAGGAATGCTGAACAGTTAGCTTTTCTATTTCTTTATGGCTTGTATATTGAAAAAATAGACTTCAACCACTTTAAAGCTCTGAATGCAGAGGAAGAAGATATTTATTTGGGAACGGATAAATATTTAGCGGACTTCGATTTTATACAGCAATCGGAAATACTTCATAAAAAATACAGAGGTGTTACTAAATTTTTCAAAGGATTTCCCATAACAGTAGAGGACAACGATAATATATTACTCATTAATGAACCGTACTTTGAAGACGATAAATTTGTTTGCCCGTACATCAAAGAAAATTTATTAGCTGAAGAAAAATTAAGTCTTGTAGAGTTCTTGTTTAATCAATGGGATAAGAAAAGTAAAAAGACAGCAATCAAAAACATTGATTGGAGTAAAATTGATGACAGAGAAACAAAAAATATTATAGATTTCAATCCAGTTGCTTCTGTTTATCCAAACAAATACGCTTGTGAAAGTGAAGCCCTCCCCGATTATCTTATAAAATGGATTGGCAAAGAAGAAAGCAAAATTGATTTTCTAACTGACTTAGGCGTTTGGACAGAAAACTCGGTTATAGTTGAATTGCGAAAATATTTAAGTGGCAAAATTAGTGACTTCCACAATAATCGTTTAGCACAAGAAACACGTTTCAACGAAGATGAAACAGTTTTATTGAATTCGTTTAAATGGTTAAAAGAAAAGGTAATTAAATTCAAATCAGAAGAGCAATTTGAAACATTCAAAAAGGTAGTACAAGTTATCAATGAAAATAGAAATAGTTATTATTTAATACTTCAAGAAGAATATGACTTTGAAGAGTTAGAAAAAAATACCGAGGAGTGGAAAAAAACCGAAAGCCATAGAATTTTATTGTATAAAGGAAAAATGCCAAAACTAGTTAAACTTGATGAAGTCGAGGATTATATCTTTTATAACTACAATCTGGGAGATTATGCAATAAACGAAAGCACAATCTATCTAAACACCACAGAAGACCAAAAAAAAATATTACAAAAAATTGCTTCCAATGAAGAAAACGGCTTTACGTTTGAAGATTTGTGGCAACTATTCAGTGAGCATTCAGATGAAACGGAAATACTAAAACAAGAAATTGCAAAACTCAAACAACAAGTTGCAAAAACCAATGGTGCAACACTAGGAACAGATTTATGTACTGACATTTCTAAAAACGACCAAAAAGAAGCAAATAGAGAGGCAAAAGAAATTGTCAAGGGAAGATTAGAAAGCGAAGGGTTTGAATTTACAAATGGTATAGACGGATTTTCTACAATTGATGGAGTAATAAAAGATGGAATTGAATATCCACTTGTGGTAAAAAGTTACAAATACCAAAACGAGCCTTTAAAAATTGGAGCAAATGAATGGATACAACTAATGCGTCCAAATTCTATGTTTTGGGCATACTTCGGAAATGGTAGATTAGGTTGTTTAAAATTGTATGAGTTATTGAGATATCAAGATAAACTTACTATCAGTTTCAGTACAGAAAACCTTGATAAAGACGATAGATTAGAAAGGTTCGCTGAATTATTACACTATTTTGGTGATGTTCATTTTGATTTCAATAGTGTAAAACCAAGTGATTATAGCGTCACAGAAGATTTAGGTGATTACCGTTTTGACGAGCGGAAAACCGAAGTTGATTTAAGCGGTGATAATGAAAATTTATTGTAAAGATGAAGTATTCTCGACTAGAACATAGTAAATTCCTTGAAGAAGAACTTCAAGCACAAACAAAAGGATTTAATCAAAAATTAAATACTTCCGCTACCTTTTTACAAGAAAGAGCAAAACTATTTGTTGCTCAATTTTTGACGTTCAAAGACGGGGAAATGATATTAAAATTCTCTACTAAATGTGGCTTGCCACGAAAAGGAGAATACTTGTATTGCTTTACTGTTCCTAAGGAATTGAGAGATTATAGAAATTGGGGAGAAAAAACTTATGGCGATTTAATAAAAGAAAAATCAAATTTTACAGAAACGGTTTGTGTGTGGCAAGCACCGTCAAAAGATAAAGATGGTAATCTTGAAAAAGACTTTTATATCGCAGGTTTTCGGGGCGTTGAATTAGATTTTTCGGTAAACATTTCAGAAGCGGAAAAAATGATTTTGCTTTTGGGTCCGAATAGACCGCCATTTGAATACATTGCTAATCTTCAAAAAATAGTTCAGAACAACTATTCCGAAAATGTAAGTTCTATTTTAGACCAAGATTTTCAAAAAGCAACTTGGCAATCATCTTTACTTGACAACAAAAATGATATTCCGAATTTTATATTAAGTCGGTTGGCATTAACAGACCAAGTTGTCTTAATTGGACCGCCCGGAACAGGAAAAACCTTTCAAATTGCTGAAATCTGTAAACTCTTATGCAAGCAAGGAAAATCCGTTTTGGTAACATCACTTACAAATAGGGCGTTAATTGAAGTAGTTGAAAAACCTGCATTAGAAAATTTGTTAGATGAAGGAAAAGTTTTCAAAACCAAAATATCTACAGACGAAGCCAAAGACATTCCGGGATTACAACAGACAAAAGAAATAAATCCACAACCAGGCAATTTAGTTTTATCTACTTTTTTTATTGCAAGTATTAAAGCGACTAACGTAACTGACAATCCGCCTTTTGATTATGTTATAGTTGATGAAGCAAGCCAAGCGTTGCTTGCAATGTTTAGTGCAGCAAAACTTTTAGGAAAGAAAAATATTTGGATTGGCGACACAAAACAGTTGCCGCCTATTGTTGCTATTAACGAAGATAAAGTATGCAAAAAGAATTATGACTTTTTGGTGGACGGCTTGAATGCCCTTTCTGACACTTCATCAGTTCCTATTTTTCAATTAACAGAAACCTATCGTTTACCCCAAAGAGGTTCTAATTACACAGGTTTGTTTTACAACAATAGCCTTAAATCAATGGCAAAAACAGACATACGGTTGTCATTTCCAGAAATTCCAAATGATGTAAATGTATTTTTTAATCCAAAAGGCGGTTCAACGCTCATTAAAACTGATTTGGAAGTTGGTAACAAAAAACCTAAAAATGCTTTGGAGATAGCAAAATTATTAGTCGCTCATTTATTGACAGTCAATGAAAAAATACACATATCTGTTTTAAGTAATTACACTGACACAGTAAATGCATTGCAAGAAATCATTTACGGCTCTATTGAAAATCCTAAAAATTTATTGATTGAAACAGTTGCAAGAATTCAAGGACTTACAACTGATGTAGCCATTTTTGTAATTCCAAATGCGGGCTACAATTATTCATTAGAAAGACGCTTGTTTAATGTTGCGACAAGTCGTGCCAAACGGCATACAATTATTATTGCTGACAAAAATATTATTAGTTCATATCCGAATTTAAACGAAGATGTAAAAATTTATCTTCAAAAACTAAATGACGAATATTCGTTTTACTACACAAATGAGAAAAAACTAATTGAAAGTAAAACACCTGAAACACAATTTGAAAAAAAGCCACAAAACCAAACAGGCTTAAAGGTTCTTGGCAAAATAGATCTTTCAAAATTTGAAAAGCTGAAAAAGGAAATTAAAAAGGACAAAGAAAACCTTTACATCATTGACACAAATGTATTTGTTGACCTACCAGACATTATTTCAAAAATTGACCAAAAATACAGAATAGTACTTTCTGCAAAAGTGATTGATGAATTAGATTACTTAAAAATTTCATTGTCCGAAGAACAAAAGAAAAATGTTCAAAAAGCTTTGAGACAAATTAACCAGAGTATAGACAAACGTGGAATTAAAATGGATGCCGCAGATTTATCTTTGCTTCCTAACGACTTTAACAAAAAATCACCAGACAATTTTATTCTATCGGTTGCATTAAAATATAGTGGAGCAAATCCCATTATACTGACTTCTGACAATGGGTTACAGATTAAAGCCAAAGGACTAAACATAACGACAATAACACTAAAAGAATTTTTGAAACAATTAAAATACTAATGCCAATGCATTTGGTGGCACATTTACAATTTCGCGCAAGCCCACGCAATAAAACCGACACGAAAGGGCAATACTGTATTAACCTCAATAAACCGAGTAACAACAAAACACCCCGCCTTTATGCAAGACGGGGTGTTTAACAAGTGGGCCAAGAGGGATTTGAACCCCCGACCAAGGGATTATGAGTCCCCTGCTCTAACCGCTGAGCTATTAGCCCGATTGGGGCGCAAAGGTAAGTGCTGAAAGT
>CANNKP010000070.1 GCA_947505255.1 Flavobacteriales bacterium | reverse complement strand
TTCAAGCGCACAAGGATTATTTATGTTAATGACCAATGGCTTAGGTGCAATTATTGGCGCTTATGGAAGTGGTTTTGTAATTGATTTATATACCAATGTTGAGACAAAACAAAAAGATTGGACAACTATCTGGATGATTTTCGCATTGTATTCGTTAATTGTAGCAATTATATTCGCAATCATATTCAAATACAAACATAACCCGCAAGAAATTCAAAATTTCAACCATTGATTAAAAAATGAGTTTTGAAAATCAAATTTTTTCAATTAACTCAGCTGCAGATTTTAATAGAATTGCACTTGAGACGTTTCAATTTCAAGTTGAAAATTGCGCTGTTTACAAGCAGTTTTGCAAAAGTATTTTAAAAAAAACTCCTTCGAAGATTGAAGAAATTCCTTTTCTTCCCATCTCTTTTTTCAAGACACATGAAATAAGTACAAATTCCAATAAAGAGGCAGAACACATATTTTACAGCAGCGGTACGACAGGAGAAAATCGGAGTAAACATTTAGTCTTGAACACACATGTTTATGAAGAATCCTTCCTGAAAACATATCGAGATAATATTGGGAATCCAGAGGAACAAGTTATCCTTGCCTTACTGCCAAATTATCTTGAACAAGGAAATTCAAGTTTAGTGTATATGGTGGATACGTTGATCAAACACACGAAGTCTGAACTTTCAGGATTTCTATTAAATAATCTTGATACAATAGAAGAAAAATACCTTCAAGCTCTTTCATCGGGTAAAAAGGTGGTGATTTTTGGTGTTTCATATGCCCTACTCAATCTTGCAGAAAAAAAAATGAATCTTTCAGAAGCGTTCATTATTGAAACTGGAGGAATGAAAGGTCGGCGCAAAGAATTAACCAAAGAAGAACTTCATGCACTTTTAAGTCTTGGTTTAAACGTTCCATTCATTAGTTCTGAATATGGCATGACAGAATTGCTATCACAAGCATATAGCAATAAAGATGGTCTTTTTAAAACTCCAGCATGGATGAAAATTTTAATTCGAGATTTAAACGATCCATTCAGCTATTTAGAAAACGGTAAAACTGGTGGAATTAATATTATTGATTTAGCAAATTTATACAGTTGTAGTTTCATTTCTTCTCAAGATTTAGGAAAAATAGAACAAGATTCCTTTCGGATTATGGGCCGTTTTGATAATTCTGATATTCGTGGTTGTAATTTAATGATCGAGTAATCATGAATAATTCCTTACATTTATTCTAAATTCTTCAATTTAATGTCAGAAATAACTGAATTTATTCGAGAGAAATCTGCAATTATATACTCTAAAGTAAAAGGATATAGAGAATATTTGCATCAATTTCCAGAACTTTCATACCAAGAAGTTGAGACAATGAAATACGTTTCAAAAGTCTTAACAGCATTAAATATTTCGCATCAAACAGAGGTTGGTAAAACAGGTGTTGTTGCTATTATTAGAAATGATAAACATTCACTTGACGCGCCATGTATTGGATTAAGATCTGATTTGGATGCTTTACCAATTCAAGAAGAAAATGAAATTCCGTTTAAGTCAAGTGTTAATGGTGTCATGCATGCTTGTGGTCATGACGTTCATACAGCTATTTTATTAGGTGTTGCAGAGATTTTAAATGACATGAAGGAATTGCTTCCTTCTCCTGTAAAACTTATTTTTCAACCTGGAGAAGAAAAAAATCCAGGTGGTGCAACATTGATGATTGCAGATGGTGTATTGCACAACCCAGAAGTCAAAGAAATGTATGCCTTACATGTTTTTCCTGATATGCCAGTAGGGAAAATTGGTTTTAGAGAAGGTCTTTACATGGCGTCATGTGATGAGATTTACTTGACAATAAATGGTAAAGGAGGACATGGAGCGACACCAAATCAATGTATAGATCCAATTGTAATTGGCGCAAATATTGTCACACAATTGCAGCAAATCGTAAGTAGGAAATGCGACCCAAAAACACCATGCGTACTGTCTTTCGGACATTTTGAAGCAATTGGAGCAACAAATATAATTCCATCAAAAGCCATTTTAAAAGGAACATTCAGAACAATGAATGAGGAATGGAGAGCTGAAGCATTAAAACTTATCGAGTTTCAAATAAAACACATTGTTGAAAGCCAGGGAGGAACAGTTGACATTGAAATTAGTAAAGGATACCCTTATCTTGAAAACGATCCAGAAGTAACATCTCGTTTAAAATTGAAAGCTCAAAAATATTTAGGTGAAGCTTTTGTGGAGGATATGCCTATTCGTTTAACATCAGAAGATTTCGCATTTTATTCTCAAGAAATTCCGGTTTGTTTTTTCCGTTTAGGAGTTCGAAATGAAGAAAAAGGAATTATTTATGGCGTGCATCATCCCAAATTTAACATTGATGACGAAGCATTAAAAATTGGTTTAGAAATGATGACATTAGCGGCATTTTAAAAATTACAATCATGATCAAAAACATCCTATTTCTATTAGTTTTTTCGCTATTTTTCATAGCATGTGACAAACAGAGGAGAACAACAACAAAAATAGACGGTGAATGGGAAATAAGCGTTTACAAAATAACTGATATAGAAGGTTTGGCTGAATACGCTGTTTGTTCAGGGTCATATATTTTCAATTCTTGCACTGATAAATCTAGTGTTTGTGATTATTCATGTAACCTAAATTTTACTTTTCCCGGTAATACAGGAACTACAATAGAAAGTGGAACTTTTTTAGTTTTACCGGATGGAGGATATATGGATGTAACAAACATGAATGCAATGAACATTCCGACTTCAGTATACAATTATCGAATTCTAACTTTAACCAGAACCGACTTACAATTAGAATTTACCGACTCCACAAATAACATTCATTCACTTTTCTTAAAAAAGAAATAGTAGAAATCGTCAATTTGCCATTTCACTCATGAATTTAATGCGCATAAGTCTTAATTCCTCTTCAGTATAATCACCATCAAAATCAGCTACTGCTTGCTCCAAATCATCCGTTTCAGATTCTGTAAAATACTCATAGATTTCTTCTTGGTTATCTGCGTCTAGAATATCGTCGATATAATAATTTATATTTACTCTCGTACCAGAAGATACAATTGCTTCAATTTCATCAATGACCTCATCAATTGATTTGCCTTGCGCTCTTCCGATATCTTCTAAAGGAAGTTTGCGGTCAATATTGTGGATTAATTGCACTTTTAATCCAGATTTGTTAATCAAAGATTTCACGACCATATCTTGCGGTCTTTCGATTTCATTATCTTCTACATATTGGTGTATCAAAGCAGTGAAAGGTTCACCATATCGCGCGGCCTTTCCATTTCCTACTCCTTGAATATTGGTAAGTTCATCAATTGTAATTGGATATTGAAAACTCATATCTTTCAATGATGCTTCTTGAAAGATCACAAAAGGAGGTATGTTTTTTTGCTTCGAAATTGACTTCCGTAAATCAAGAAGCATATCATACAAAACTTCATCAAATGCGCCACCTTTTCCACCGTCAATTATTTCGGAATCATCATCATCAGTATTAGAAAAGTCATGTTCTTTAATTAAACTAAAAGATTGTGGTTCTTTGTAATACGCCCTTCCTTCATCTGTTAATTTCAATGTTCCGTATGTTTCAATATCCTTATATACTAATCCTGAAACAATAACTTGTCTAATAACAGCATTCCAAAAATGCTCATCCTTTTCCTTTCCAACGCCAAACCCTTTGATTGTATCGTGTTTGTATGTTTTAATATCTGAAGTTAAATTTCCTGATAAAAACGCACAGTAATGTTTCGCTTTTTGGGTTTCCTGCAAATCATTTATAGCATGAATCAGCATCGAAACATATTCCTTTCCTTCTCTTCTTTCTTTTGGATTTTTGCAATTGTCACAATATTCATTGCATCCTTTTTCATCGAAAGTTTCTCCAAAATAATGAAGTATAAATTTCCTTCTGCAAACGGATGTTTCTGCATATGACACGATTTCACTTAACAATTGCTTTCCGATTTCTTGCTCTGCAATTGGTTTGCCTTGCAAGAATTTCTCTAGTTTTTCAATGTCTTTATAACTATAAAAAGCAACACATTCCCCTTCGCCGCCATCACGTCCTGCTCGACCAGTTTCTTGATAATAACTTTCCAACGATTTCGGAATGTCATGATGAATTACGAATCGCACATCAGGTTTATCAATACCCATTCCGAAAGCGATTGTAGCAACTATAATATTTGCATCTTCCATTAAAAACATGTCTTGATGCTTTCCTCTGGTATTTGCATCCAATCCAGCATGGTAAGGCAATGCATTAATTCCATTTACCTGAAGTAATTCAGAAAGTTCTTCTACTTTTTTACGGCTCAAACAATAAATAATACCGCTCTTTCCAGCTTTGGACCGAACATATTTAATTATTTGTTTCTCAACATCTTTTTTAGGCCTGATTTCATAAAATAAATTATCCCTGTTGAAGGAAGATTTAAAAACTTGAGCATCCAACATGTTCAAGTTCTTCTGAATGTCATATTGTACTTTTGGTGTTGCAGTTGCAGTTAATGCAATTATCGGAACGTTCGATATTTTCTCAAAAATTTCTCTTAATCTTCTATATTCTGGTCTAAAATCATGTCCCCATTCTGAAATACAATGAGCTTCATCAATCGCAAAGAAAGAAATGTCAACTGAGGTTAAAAAATCAATATTCTCTTGTTTTGTCAGTGATTCTGGCGCTACATAAAGCAATTTCGTTTTGCCTTTTTGTATATCTAATTTCACTTTTGTAATTTCCGTTTTGGTCAACGAAGAATTTAAAAAATGAGCAACCGATTCATTATCACTTACATTTCGAATTGCATCCACCTGATTTTTCATCAAAGCTATTAAAGGCGAAACCACAATTGCGGTCCCTTCCGACATCAAGGCAGGTAATTGGTAACACATCGATTTACCACCACCTGTTGGCATGATAACAAAAGTATTGTTTCCTTTCAATACATTTGTTATTACGCTTTCTTGTTCTCCTTTAAAACTATTGAATCCAAAATATTTACGAAGTACAACTTTTAGATCATTCTCTGCCATTAATTTAGTTTATTAGAAACTTCTCTAAGTTAATAAAAAAGTTGCATTATTTAAGCTTTTGTGAACAAATTATTAATATTCGTTCGACTTTATATGAATATTAATAATTTTCAAAAAATTGGCAAGCTCGTTATTTTAATATCTAAAGATTAAAGCTGAATGATTACTTTTGCAAACGATATGAGCGAAGATAAAAAAATGTCTTTTTTGGATCATCTTGAAGAATTAAGATGGAGGCTAGTTAAAATCTCAATTTCAATAATTGTGGTTGCAACTGTTCTTTTTTGGTATCAAGAATGGATCATGAATACTTTTTTCATGTCAATGAAGGAACCTACTTTTATAACTTTTAGAGTGATGTGCAGCTTGCTAGGTGTATGCATTGAAGAAATCCCTGTTAGTTTTCAAAGTACGTCAATGTCAGGTCAATTCAGTTACGCCTTAATGATGAGTATAATGGGAGGAATTGTTATTTCCTTTCCTTTTATCTTCGCACAAATTTGGGGATTTATTAAGCCCGGATTAAAACAAAAAGAAAAATCAGTAGCCAAAGGGATTATCTTTTACGTCAGTTTATTATTTTTCACAGGAATACTTTTTGGATATTTTGTTGTTGCACCATTGTGTGTTCAGTTTTTTGGAACCTATAAAATTAGTGGTCAAATCGAAAACATATTTACAATCAACTCTTATTTAAGTACAATTCTGTCTACGGTATTCTATTCAGGAATATTATTCTTACTACCCGTCATTTCATATATTTTCTCACGGTTGGGTATTATAACCCCTGCATTTTTGAAAAAATACAGAAAACACGCAATTGTTGGTGTATTAATATTGTCAGCAGCAATAACCCCTCCAGATGTTATTTCCCAAATAATTGTTGCTATTCCGATAATCATTTTATACGAAATTGGAATAGTTGTTTCTGCTCGTGTTGAAAAAAATCTTAAAAAAGATTAGCCCCATAAATTAGTCAATCATTGTTATCATTAACTTAGACTAATTTAAATTTTAGAATGACAAAATACCTCATCATACTTTTTACACTTGCTGCTTTTATAGGGATTGGCCAACAAACCCGAGTGTTTGGAACGGTATGGGACGCTGAAACAGGAGAAAAAATGCCTTTTGTAAAGGTTCAATTTCGAGATTCTAAAATAGGTGTTTTAACCGATTCTGTAGGTCATTATTCTTTGGAAACATATTATGCAACTGATTCTTTGGAATTCTCTTTTAATGGATATATAACAATGCTTTCTGCTGTTATTCGAGACGTAAATCAAGAAATAAACGTAAGACTATCAACAAGAATTGGTGAAATTGGTGAAGTCTCAGTAAAGCCACCCGACGAATTTCCATCAACGATTTTACACAAACGAGTTGTTGCCAATAAGAACATCAACAACAAGGAAAAACTTCTGGCTTACGATTATGAAGTGTACAATAAAATTCAGTTAGATTTAAATAATATTGGCGACAAATTTACGGAACGGGGAATTGTGAAAAGACTTGATCTCGTTATGGATTATCTTGATTCATCGGATAATGGGACTAATTATCTCCCCGTAATATTAAGTGAATCATTGTCAAATTTTTATTTTAAAAACAATCCGAATAAAAAGAAAGAGGTAATTGAAGCGACTAGAATTACTGGGATTGAAAATTTACAGTTGAATCAATTTATGGGAGATATGTATCTTGATATCAATATATATGAAAACAACATAAATATGTTTAATAAAGCGTTTATCAGTCCTATTTCTGATTACGCTAGAAGCTTTTATAAATTTTATTTAGAAGATTCAACATTTATTGATAATCAATGGTGTTATAAATTAAGATTTGCGCCTAAAAGAACGGGTGATATGACTTTTGAAGGTGAAATGTGGATTCATGATACAACTTATGCTGTCAAAAGAATCAGCGCATCAATTTCTCCCTGGGCAAATATTAATTACGTTCAAGATCTTTATTTTGAGCATCAATTCAATCAAGTTGCAAAAGAAGTTTGGATGTTGACTCAAGAGAAAATGATTATTGATGTTAAAATAACAAAAAACACGGAGGTATATGGGTTTTATGGGAGGAAATTCTCTTCTAGAAAGAACTTCATTATAAATGAACAACATTCACCAACATTTTACAAATCTGACAATACGGTTGAATTTGCCGATAGCGCAAAAATAAGAACTGAAAAATATTGGGATATACACAGACATGAACAACTAAGTAAACAAGAAATTGGGATAAATAATATGGTTGATTCATTGAATGAAATGCCCTTTTTTAAAATGCTTAAAAACCTTACTTATTTTGCTTCTACTGGATATTATCCTTTTGGCAAGATTGAGGTGGGAAATGCCTTCAGTTTAGTTAGTTTTAATCCAGTTGAAAACTTCCGTACAGCTTTAGCATTAAGAACCTCAAATAATTTTTCTAGGAGAGTAGAATTTGGAGGTAAAATTGCCTATGGTTTTATGGATGATAAATTCAAATATGGTGCTTCAATTAGATATAACATTACCCCAAAAAAACGTGGAATGTTAACCACATATTACAACTATGATATCCAACAAATTGGATTATCACCAACAGCTGCATCAATGGGGTCAACGTTCGGGACATTGTTCCGCACTGGGCCTTTGGATAAATTAACTTTTGTGAAAAAAGCAGGGATTTCATTAGAAAAAGACATTAAAAAAGATCTTGTTTTATACGGGGCTTTTGAATGGAAGGAATACACCGCACTGGGAAAAGCGAATTATATTTATTACAATCCTATAAATTTAATTAATGATACTATTAGAACCATTAGAACTAGTGAATTTACAGCTCGAATTCGATGGACAAAAGATGAAGAATTTCTTTCAGGTGCATTTGACAGATCGACTTTAAGATCAAAATACCCGATATTTTCCTTACAAGGAATTTTTGGTGTAAAGGGATTATTTGGAGGAGATTACACCTACCAAAAAATTGAATTCCAAATGGAACATAGCAGACAAATAGGAATTCTTGGACGTATTCGCTATGGTGCAAATGCAGGTTACGTATTTGGAACTGCAGCTTATCCATTTTTAAAAGTCCATGAAGGGAATCAATCATATTGGTTATTAACGTCGACTTTCAATATGTTGAATTATTTTGAATTTATCTCGGATAAATATGTTGGTGGCTTTATTGAAAACCATTGGGAAGGATTGTTTTTTGATAGAATTCCATTAATTAAAAAACTTAAATTAAGATTGGTTACAACTGGTAGAATAACCTACGGTGCCATTTCAGCTAAAAATATTGCCGCAATGGAATTACCTATTGACACAAAATTATTTGGATCAATTCCCTATGCTGAAGCGGCAATTGGAATTGAAAATATCCTAAAAGTAGGACGAATTGATTTAGTTTGGAGAATTACACATTTAGACCCAGGAATGAGTCCTTTAGGAATTCGTGCACGTTGGGCAATAAATTTTTAACTTTACGGTCTTTATAAAACAAGTGAAATTATATACAAACCATATAAAAAAATCTTACAAAGGTCGCGATGTTGTTAATGGCGTGACAATTGAAGTAAATCAAGGAGAAATTGTCGGGTTACTTGGTCCAAACGGAGCAGGCAAAACAACATCCTTTTATATGATTGTGGGGTTGGTTAAACCCGATTCTGGCCTAGTGTTTCTAGATGACATTGACATCACTCATTACCCGATGTACAAACGTTCTCAATTAGGAATTGGATATTTACCGCAAGAGGTTTCTGTTTTTCGGAAATTAAGTGTTGAAGATAACATTCTTGCAATTTTAGAAATGACTGACTTATCAAAAATTGAAAGGAAGGAAAAATTAGAGCAACTTTTAGAAGAATTTAGTTTGACACATGTTCGTAAAACTTTAGGGAATAGACTCTCAGGTGGTGAAAAAAGACGAACAGAAATTGCTAGGGCATTAGCCATCAATCCAAAATTTGTTCTACTAGATGAGCCTTTTGCAGGAGTTGATCCAATTGCTGTTGAAGACATACAAGCAATCGTTTCTGATTTAAGAAAAAGAAATATTGGAATTTTGATAACAGATCACAATGTGCAAGAAACACTATCTATAACTGATAGAGCTTATTTGTTATTCGAAGGAAGTATTTTGAAATCTGGAACTGCAGAAGAGTTAGCAGCAGATGAGCAAGTTAGACGTGTTTATTTAGGCCAAAATTTTGAACTAAGAAAAAAATAATTTTCTAATTAAAGAAAAAATGATAAATTTACTGTCTACTACAAAAACAACTATCATGCGTAAAACAATTTCTTCATTATCAATACTGTCACTATTTATTTTATTAATCGCAACTTCTTGTAAGAAGAAATGTTCAGTTAATAGAGAAGATACAAACAAAGGTGCAATTATACAAAATGTAGTTTTCTATCCTTCGAGTGGTTTTATGACTGGAAATATGGGTGGAGACTATGTAATAAATGCAACACATAAGTATGCTCAAAGCATTCAAGTATCCTTAAATGGTGGAGCAAAAAGTTATGTTAGTTATTCAAACTATACTATACTTTGTTGCCCTGCTTATGGTTCATGCAATGCATCTTATGATAGAGAAGTTATAATCGATAATAACTTGCAAACAGTAGTATATAAAATTGTGGTGACTCAATGCACTGAATGTGGCGACTCTCCAGGTACAGAGAATTATGTTCTTGTTCCTGCATTTCCTGCATCATATGCAGTTACGTACGATGTTTCATACATTGATAAATAATACTTTAGAAAAAATACAGTTTTTATATAATTCTTAACCTCGGAGATTTTCCGAGGTTTTTTTATTTAAGAAACTCATAGAAATAACAAACCTAATACCTTTGTTTTCAAATAAAAGGACATAAAAAAAGGCCATCATAGATGACCTTGATTTTAAAGGGATAGAATTACTTAGATGCTAAGTCATTATTTTCAATGTGATTTACGCTACCGTAAGCATCACATCCTCCGCCTCCTTTTGATGATCCACATGCCGTAATAACTAGCGACAGAAACATCCCTACAAGTGTCAAGGTCAAAATTTTCTTCATTGTTGTTTGTTTTTTATTAATTTGTCTTCCGTATTATTGCGAAAATACAATTTTTTACATTGATCTTCAAAAAAATATTATTCACAATTGAGTATTAATCATTTGAAATAAAGTAATTTTCTACTCGTTTTGATTATAATGAGGCTGATTTTACTGTGTTTATTGCTTTTCTATTATTCGGATACACTCTGTCAGAAAAAATATTCTATTTCGTTTACAACGGAGAATTACAAAAAAGTTAAAAAAAATATTCAACTTTCATTTAAAGACAGCCTTTCTGCCATGAAATACGTTCAAGAATTACACTACTCGGCAGTTGCAAAAGGATATTTAACGGCTTCCTTAGATACGTTGAAATTTGAGAAAAACAATTTACATGTTTCTTTTTTTATTGGTGAACGCTTTGAAAATATAATTCTAAACATCAATCCAGAAGATAAAGTTTTTCTTAAACGAAATTCTACTTTAAGCGAAAAATCAATTGTTTCAATCCCTTTTCGACCAATTGAATTAAGTACTATTTTAAAAACGATACATAATTCTACCATTTCTAATGGTTACCCATTTTCTAAAGTTTACCTTGATGAAATTACGTTTCAAAATAATACGCTTAAAGCAAACTTAATTTTAAATAAAGGTCACTATTATAATTTTAACAAAATTCATATTAAAGGTGATTCATCCATTTCGACAATTTTCATTTCTAGCTTGATAGACATTAAAGCTGGGGATTCGTATGATGAATCTAAATTGAAAGATATCAGTAAGAAAATAAAACAACTTAGTTTTTTAAAAGAAATTAAGTCTCATGAACTACTCTTTACAAAAGAAGGAGTAGAATTATTTCTCTACATTGAATCTATTCCTGTTAGTGCGATAAATGGAGCAATCGGATTACAACCCAAAGCTAATACCACAAAAGTTGGCCTTGCTGGAGAACTTAATTTAAAATTGCTGAATGTTTTTAAACATGGAGAATCCATAAATTTGAATTGGCGAAGTATTCAAGAACAAACCCAATCCTTAAATGCACGCATTAATTATCCATTCCTTTTTCACACTCCGTTTGGCATTGACGCACAATTTCAGTTATATAAAAGAGATACTTCTTTTTTAGAGTTAAAATCCACTATTGGAGTGCAATATTTCTTAAAGGGCGGAAATTATCTGAAGGTTTTTTATCAAAATTTCTCTTCAAACGTTCTCAATGGTGGTGCAAACAATCCAAATTTCTCTAATTTATCGACTGTTAAATCCAATGCATATGGTATTACACTATTCAGAAAACAATTAGATTATTTACCAAACCCTTCCAAAGGATTTGGTTTGGTGATGGAGATAGCAATCGGAAATAGAAAATCCCAATTTTCTGACACATCTGAGGTAATCAAAACAACAACGTATAGATCAGCATTGCAAATTGATTGGTTTATTCCCATTACACCAAGGCACGTAATACATTTAATTAATTCTACAGAAATGTATTATGCACCTGAAATTTTTCAAAATGAAGTATTTCGTTTTGGTGGACAAACCTCTTTACGTGGATTCAATGAAGAAGAATTATACGCAACACTCAGAAGTGTATTTACGATTGAATACCGCTATTTACTTGACCAAAACTCGCACATCTTTGCATTTTTTGATCAAGGATTATATGAAAACAATGCTATTTCCTACATGAAAGATCATCCTTTTGGATTTGGTGCAGGATTTTCATTTGGAACGAATATCGGAATATTCTCTATTTCCTATGCACTT
>CANNKP010000069.1 GCA_947505255.1 Flavobacteriales bacterium | reverse complement strand
TCCACATTCACCCAAAACTGGCAATTCATAAGCTTTGCACAATTCCATGATGTTCATATTCATGTCTGTTGGACCAACTAAATCATGTACTTCGCCTTCACGGTCAATAATTGTTACTTTAATCTCGTTCATCGGTTGTTTTTTTGTGCAAAAATAGTAATACCGATTAGTATTTGATAATACTGGAATAAAAAATCCAGCAAAACCAAATTCAGATCGGCATTATATCTAAATTAGGTCTAGGAAATTCAAAGCAATGCATTGATAATGTCGAATTCTTAAAATGACATAAAATCAGCTCAATTATAAATTCGAACGAGATTTGTACCATTATAAGACGTTTGATATTGTCTCAATCCAAATTCACTATCTTGAACTGGAGAACCGTCATATAAAGAATAACGGGCCGTTGAGCAGGAATCAATCAATGTCAAAAAATTAGCTGCATCTGGATATAAAGGTTCTGGACAAAGCGCATCAGGATCTACCGGTGAATGTCTATCAAAAGCAACAAACTCATCAATCGATCTTCTATAAACAATAACTCCTCGAGAACCACCATTCACGTAAGCCCATGTTCCGACGCTAATTAATGCATTATAACTCGGTAAATTAATATCAATAGTAATATCAAATGGGATACTTGGTACAGGATGGTTTTTATTCTTTCTGCAGCTTGAAAGCAAAAGAACCAAACTGAGAAATAAAATAAATCGTAACTTCATCACGTTATAAATTGACATTACAAATGTATGAAGATTAAAACGTTTATTGGTCTGCTTTTATTGCTTTTGATGTTCACTCCTCAGATTCAATCCTGTTCACCTAAGATTGGAGAAACAGCTTCGAGTGTTGAAGAAGCAACTGCCATACTCGCAAAACAAGCTAAAGCAAAATCAAAAATAGCGCACAAAGCAAAAAAGAAAGCATACAAAGCATATTGGAAAAGCCAATCTAAACAGGCGAGAAAATCAATAAAACGCAATAATCGTCGACAAAAAAAGAATGCTAGAGCAAAAAAAAGACATTAATCCAGTTCCATTAATTCTTCGGTAGCTTTTTCCCAGTTCATCATTGCAGTATCTAACTCTTCTTTTGCAAGTTGATATTCGAGCAATATTCGCGTAGATTCTTCCTCATTTGAATAATCCAATTCTGCAATGACCAAATCCATGTCTTTGATTTTTGATTCCAATTTTGAAATTAATTCTTCCAACTTATTGACCTGATTATTTAATTGATTTTTTCTGCGCTTTAATTCTTTAGTTTCCTCAAACGACAGTTTTTCTGATGTTTTTACTTGAGCCACTTCTGTAGTATCAACTTCTTTTTTAGACGACTCATTTGAAGCTAATTCAGGTTCCATTTTGCGTTTTAAGAATTCCTTTACTCCAAAATGGTGAATTTTCAATGTTTTGTTTTCAATATCCCAAATACGATTTGTTAAACCGTCCAAAAATTCACGATCATGCGAAACAACGATGAATGTTCCTTCGTAATTCTTTAACGCCTCCTTTAATACTTCCTTACTTTGAATATCTAAATGATTCGTTGGCTCATCTAGAATCAATACATTCGATGGACTCAATAACAATTGACAAAGTGCCAAACGTGTTCTTTCACCTCCAGATAATACACCAACTTTTTTATCGACGTCTTCTCCTGTGAATAAAAATGCTCCAAGCACACTTCTTAAGTCTTTACGAATTGTTCCTTCGGCTATGTCATCAACAGTTTGATAAATTGTTTTGTTAACATCTAACGACTCAGCTTGATCTTGCGCGAAATATGTGATTTGTGCATTGTGACCAAGATTCACAATTCCATCTCCATCTAATTCATTCATCATTCGTTTCAAAAGAGTCGATTTACCAACGCCATTTGGACCTAATAATGCAATCTTCTCTCCTCTACCAACTGTGATGTTTATATCCTTGAATAGAACCTTGTCTCCAAAGCTTTTTCCCATGTCATGCATTTCTAACACCCATTTCCCGGGCTGCACACTCAATGGAAAAGCAATTTTCATTTTTGCAACTTGATCATTGTCAACTTCAATGCGTTCGGTTTTGTCTAATTTCTTAATTAAAGATTGAGCAAAAGCAGCTTTATTTTTCTTAGCTCTAAACTTATTGATTAACTCTTCAGTGTGTTTAATATCTTTATCTTGTTGTTTTTTAGCTCCTTCTAAACGTTCTAAATCTTCTTCCCGTGCTAATTTATATTTTGAATAAGCATATGGAAAATCTAAGACTTTGCCCAAGCTAATTTCCAAAGTTCTTTTAGTGACATTATCTAAAAAAAGTCTATCGTGGGAAATAACTATAACGGCACCTTCAAATTTTTGAAGGTATTGTTCTAACCAACCTATTGAAATAATATCCAAATGATTTGTTGGCTCATCCAATAAAATGATGTCTGGTTGATTCACTAAAATTTTAGCCAATTCAGCTCTCATTTTCCAACCTCCAGAAAAAGTCATTAAGCTTCGATGAATTTCGTCATCCTGAAAACCTAAACCTTTGAGCGTACTTACAATTTTTTCCTCCCATAAAAATCCTTCATGCAAATTAAAATTATGATTCAAATCACTTAATTGATCTAATAATTTTAAATAGTCACCTGATTCATAATCAACTCGTTTGACCAATTCTTCGTTTACATGTTCAATATCCTTTCGGATATTCGTTAACACAACATTAGAAGTATCTAAATATTCAAATACACTTTGAGTGGTATCAAACTTAATATCTTGTGTTAGGAAACCGATTGTACAATCTTTGGGTTTATGTACTTTGCCATCTGTCGGAGTATCCCATCCAGCTATTAACCGCATCAATGTGGACTTACCTGCTCCATTTTTTCCGACTAAACCAATTTTATCGCCTTTATTGATTTGGAGTCCAACATTTTCAAATAAATATCCTTGTGGCAAATGTACTCCAAGCTGTTCAAGATTAATCATGATTCAAAGATACGGTGAGTTAGGAATTTATCCTATAAAATCGCTCATGATTGTTAATTACGAATGTTCAAATATATTTAGAACTGATAGTTTAAAACTGATAGTTTAGAACTGATAGTTTAGATTTGTCCTTCCATAAATACGCTTGACTGTTTTGGTTAATATTATAAGTCAACATTTTTAATTAATAATAGAACTTACAGTTCAAAAAAAAGCCTCGATAAATTATCGAGGCTTTCAATTATTTTAGAAACTCCAAACATCGTGTTCAATAGTTCTAATCTCTTCTTTAATTTTATCCGATTCTCTCAGAGCATCTGTTCCTGTTCTAAAGGATTCAATGTTACGATCGTATGTATTACTTTCTTTATACATCATACTACTGAATCTTCTTTTCCAGAATAAATCATCGAAACTCATCCATTGCGCATCATTTGCATCGTTGTAAACAAAGTAGTTATTCAATACAAATCTACAGTGTGGGAAATACAACCAAAATAACTCACGCATTCCAGAAATTGTCTTTTTACCATTTGGATCTTCCTCACTAGTATAAACAACCGGAGCAATAGCAATAATTCTAACATCTAAAACTGACCTTTCTTTATCAAAGAACCAATCTTCTTTAATACGATATTGAACAATATCTTGAGATGTATACCAAATAGTATCTCTAGGAGAGTAAGTAAAAGACTGAGTTCCATCAGGCAATGTGATTACAATTTGATCTCCATTTTCATCAGTAAGTGGAATATCGCTTTGTGCTCCTAAAGTCCCTAAATAAATAGAAAGCTCTTCTCTGTAAAGAGAATCAGTATAAAAATTCAAACCTGGTTGACTTGGATCAATTGGATATTTTAACTGATCACCATCTTTTCCTCCAAGTCCAAAACCAAATGATAATGGATTGTAAGGTGAAAATAATCTGAGATTTCCATTCATGACATGGTAACGCAGTACCGTCCATAAACTCCATCTAGATCCGTTTCTAACCCATTCTCCACTCGAAGTGATTTCATCTAAAGGATAATATAGCGGAAGGTTAATTTTCTCACGCAAATCTATATATTCCCATACACGTCTACTCCAAATTACATCCGCTTCACGCACATATTCATAAGGAATCATGCGTTTTGTTGGGATATGCTCTTGGATATAAACCCCATCTACAATTCCTTCAGCTGGCACGTTTACTGGACCTCCGTTGATTTCTTCCAACTGAGCCATAACGTTCAACGAAAAGAACACCAATCCTGCACTAATAATTAGACTTTTCATACTCCTTTATTTAAATTCTTACAATTTAAAAACACCACCTTTTTTACGTTGTACACCATCCGGTCCTACAACATTACACATAAAGCTGACATTCATACCAGGTTTTGCAGCTCTAATTAAATTACCAGCTGCACTGATATCACCACCTGTTCCTGTTGGTGCTTTCCCTAATGCTCCAGGTACCGCACATTCCCAACTTACAATTCTAAATTGTGCATTTAAAGGAATTTCTGGTGGATATTTTGCAAATAATTTTGTTTCACTTTTATTTGCTTTTTCACCACTTTTAGTTCCTCCCCAATACAATTCAGGATCTGGAAGACGGCTAACACGGAAAGTAAATGTACCAAGGTTCACAGATTTGTTCGTAATAGAACTTTTTCCACTTACACTAATTGTACATGTTTTACCTCCTGATGGTTTACCTATCCAACCTTTAGCATTTTTAGTCAATCTTAAATTCCCACTTGAAGATAAAGTTGTTTGGTCATAACCTGATGCAACAGCATCAACTTTGTTATCATAACCAATATACAATACATTCAGCTCAGGTAAAGAAACTGTTCCAGCAGGCTTCATGATAAGAACCTTAGTTTCCCAAGCCTCTGTTTTAGTATCACCACTTTTCTTTTTGATAGCAACAGTTCCTTTCAAAACCATTTCACCATTTCCATTTGCTTTAGTTTTAACGATACCAAAACCATCTTTTACATCTGGAACATTTGCCCCATTATAAGTAACGATCGGTTGGTTGTCAGAATCGAAAGCAGCCATCATAACTTTAATTTCGATATCATCACCGTTATTAGCAACAGCTGGAGCATAAGCTAAAGCCATAACTTTATTAAAGCTATATTCACCTGTTGTAACTTTACCTTTGATATGCATCATTGCAACAGCTCTAGCAGCTAATACATCTTGTTGTAAAGATGACAAAGATGCCAATGCAGCAACCAATGGTGAGTGGTCAAACGTTTTACCCATCCAGTGAACATTTTCAGTTTCTCCTGAACTTACTCTTTCTGGTTTAGTTAAAGCCATGTATAGTTCAATTAACTTTTCTCCATCGTCATTCCAATTCGCTTTAGAACCTTTTACCATTTTGGTAACTTGCGCAGTCAAATCGTTATTGTCTTTGAATGTATTAATTGCTTTTGGAGTAATACTCCAACTTTTACCTCCAGGCACACTATAAGTACCAACCTTTTTTACTAAATCATTTCTATAACCATTCAGCATGTCCCATAATTTCACTCCTTCACCCTTAATAGCAACGATATCATCGCCAATAATATGGTGCATAGGAATGTCATATTGATCCTTTGCTTGAATAGCATCTAAATTCATTCTGATAGGTAAGCAAGGTTTTGATGCGTCCTCTTTACTCCAAATGATTTTTAATTTATCATTCATTGTACCTTGAGATACATCTTCTCCAGATTCCTTAATAATATCAACTTTAATTTCATCAATAAATTTGATGACAACAGCAGTTGTTTTATCAATATCTTTCATTTGCTTCAAATAGAATTCGATTTTTCTGCGCTTTTCAGCTTGATCGGCTCCTTTTGTTCCTGCTAATTCAGAAGATAAATCCGCCATTGCTCCAGTACCTCTATCGAAGTGAACAATATTAGATTTTTGTGTATTTTCCTCAATCGCAACGAATGCGTCAAGAATTTGTTTTGATACGTTAAGTGCCAGAAGTGCGGTAAGTACTAAGTACATCATACCAATCATCTTCTGTCTTGGGGTTTCTTTTCCTCCAGCCATGATTTATTAAATTTTATTGGTTATCAATAAATTAATGTTCAATAACATTAAAGTAACAGATTAATTAAAATTAACCTCTTGTTATTGTCATAGCTTTTAACATATTTCCATACACGTTATTCAAGTCAGTCAAGTTTTTAGACAACATAGACATGTTCTCTTTGTACAATCTTGTATCTTCAGCAGAAGCAGCAAGATTTGACATCATATCAACAACTTGTGATTGGAATTTCTCTGTAGCTTCTAAATGCGCAGAAGAACCCTTTAATTGAAGTTCATATACATTATTCAATGCTGATAAGTTTTTAGAAACTTTTTGCATTTGCTCTCCAAAAGACTCACCTTCTTTAGCAGAAGATGTCATTCCTGAGATAGAAACAGATGCACGCTCATATGCTTCAGACAAAGTAGATACTTTATCAGATGCAGCTTGTAAGCTAGACACATAAGAATCAGTTGCAGCAGCAGCAGATGTTACACCTTTCAATTGTGCAGCATTGTCACCTAAAGCTTTCATACCTTCACCTAAACGCTCGAGTAAAGCGCTATCAATCTTAGCTTCTTCTAACATTTTGTCTAGTTGATCAGTAATCCCGTTACCTTTCCCGCCTCTTCCACCAGCTGGTAATTGGTTATGGTCTAACTCTTCTGAATGACCTAATGCTAATTCTGGGTACACTAACTCCCAATTTGGATCTTCATGAATTGGCTCGAATGCCGACATAAAGAAGATAAATGCTTCTACTCCTAAACCTACTGAAAGCATAATTGATGCCCCCGGTAAGTGTTCAATTTTAAATAACGCTCCAACGATTACTACAGCTGCACCCCAACCGTATAATTTCGCCATAAATTTTTTCCATCCTTTACTTCCTGGTTTCATAGTTCTACTTGTTTTAATAGGTTTTTAAAAATTACTACTTTTTTGTTTGTTGTATTCTAAGTTAATTCAATTACTTTAATTGAATATCACTTCGAACTTCTTCGCCACCTTCTTTAGTGAAGTCTCTTCCACCTCTTCCCAGGTGCGTCATAACATCGCGGTAACCCACGTATGACTTGGCAGTATCTTGATACTCGAATGTACGAGTAGCGTTCATCAAATAATATCCTACATCTTTCCATGAACCACCGCGTAAAACTTTACGTTTCATTGAAGGTGGATCCCAGTCCATTGCATCATAACGGTAATCTGTATTTAAATCGTGTGAGAAATCATACATTGATTCGTCGTAAGCAGTTTCACACCACTCAGAAACATTTCCAGCCATACAATATAATCCCCATCCGTTCGGGTTATATGAAAATACTTTAACAGTATGAAAACCACCATCTTCAAAGTATCTACCTCTCATCGGTTTAAAGTTGCCTAAGAAACATCCTGCTTCATTTCTAATATAAGGTCCACCCCAAGGATATTGAGACATACTTAAATCACCACGTGATGCTCTTTCCCATTCAGCTTCAGTTGGTAAACGGAAATCATTTACAAACATATCACCCATTGCTACTAACCAAGAGTTTAACAATTGTGTTCTCCAAACAGAGAATGCTTTTGCTTGTACCCACGTTACTCCAACAATTGGATAATTATCATATGCAGGATGCCAAAAATACATGTTTGTCATTGGATCATGGAAAGAGTATGTAAAATCTCTTACCCAACATAATGTATCTGGATAAACATTGATTTTTTCATCAATTATGAAACGTTGACGATTCATGTGTCCACGTATTGCATTGTTTTGTCCTTTCTTATTGAAATAACCTAAGTCTAACTCTTGACCTTGAGGATCTTCAGTAAAAGGATGCGGTGGAGTTTGCAACTCACGGTGCTCATCAACTAATTTCTCACCTTCATTATCATAACCATTTGGAGTAATATTGATACGGCCTCTTTTTGCTGCCTCTCTATAATCAATCCAGTAATAACTATATATTAATTTACGAACATCTATTTCTCTTCGTTTGTAATATCTTTCAGGCTGTATATAATACATGTCAGCAAGAATTGGAACTACTTCTGGATCAGAATAATCAATTTTCCTATCCCAATTCAATGAAAAAATTGATTCGTTAGGATTAGATGGAGATCTATTTGATTCTCGAGCAGAAGCGTCGTATTCAAGATATTCCAATCCTCCCTCATCAAAATACATATCAGAATAATTAATCCAACGCCCTGCGTCTTCATCATCTTCCAATCCTGCATATATTTTTTCACGAGCAATTGAATCACGCACCCATTCTACGAATTGACGGTACTCATTGTTTGAGATTTCTGTTTGGTCCATATAAAATGCCTGAACAGAAACTGTCTTTGCACGTGTTTGGTGCAAGAACGGAACGTCCATGTCATTTTCACCCATTTGGTATGAACCAGCAGGGATATAAACCATCCCCAACGGGATTTCTGGGTGAAACACTGGTCTCCCCAACGCTCCAGTAAGATGTCCAGTTCTTGTACTACAAGACGCTAAGACTAAACCTACAAAACCAATTAACAAAAGTTTTTTCATTCTACCTCTTTTTTATCTACTTCCGGATATTCAATTTAACAATCTACAGGATCTACAATTTTTGATATAACGGAACTTACCTAAATATGGTTACAAAAATTCAAATTAATTTTAAAATTACAACCATCTAGGATGATTCGATCTAGTCACCGGTATTGGCGGCAAATACATACAATACTTAAGAAGTATTTCATGAGAACCTCTTGAAACACTTGCTAATTTATTAGTTGTAATATCATAAGAATACCCTACTGTCATACCTGTAATAGGCATCCAACCTACCATCAATCCAATTGCATCAATAGTTCTGTAAGTTAAACCACCATAAGCCATTCCTCTCCAAAAATAGCGAACATTCAAATCTGCAGAAAATTTAACCATATCAGTTCTCATTAAAACCTGAGCGTCTAAAGCTCCATCAGTTCCAATGTTATTGAACTTCTTACCTCCCATTATATAATAGTGTCTAGCTGTTTGATATGACTGAGATACTGTACCTACTGTTTGTTTTAATAACGATTCATTCAAATGAGTTGACGACAATCCAACATAATAATCACTGTTACCTTTCCAATACAATCCAAAATTCATATCTAAATTTGTAGCAGTAAAACCTACAGGCAATGTTGGGTCTATAGCTGTAGTTGGCGGAACCCATACTGGAGACATTCCAAAATTAACGATTCCAACACCAACTCCAATGCCTAAAGTACCAGCATTTCCGACTTGTAATGGGAATGAATAATTTAAAAGAACGTTATTTTGACGGGAGAAACCAATTGCATCATGAAAAAATGATATACCAATTCCACCTCCTTTAAAATAAGGTTTCAAATTAGCTTCTATATTAAGAATTGCTGAATTTGGAGCGCCATTTACTTTATCCCATTGGTTTCTATAAATAGTTGTAGCACAAATTCCTTTATCCAAACCTGTTTCACCTGGATTAATACTCATTTTATCATATATAAAATGTGTTATTAATTTATCTTGTTGTGCCAACAAACTGCTTGCTACAACAACAAATAATGACGATAAGAGAACTAATTTTTTCTTCATAAAATTGCTTTTCACTTAGGGTTAATAACGGATATAACGATTAGTGCATATCCATTTAGGCGACTAAAATAATTATTTTTCTTTACAAATGAAACATTTTTCTACTAACACTCAAAGAAAAATATTTTTTTAGATAATTAAACTATTTATTATTATTTAAACATACCAATAATATTAGCATAATTTCTGATATGTTTTCCACCACAAATCAGGGATTTCATTCTTCATTGCCCGATCATAATCGGTTTTATCACAAGGAACTATGTGGTGTCTCTCGTATGCAGATCCTTTTTGAGCTGGATAAGGAACTTCCATCCACCATCTTTCAGACTTATCACTTTTATAGAATATCACCTCATCTTTGAAATCATCTAAATGAACGGTAAACTTTATATAGTCTTTTTTGCTTCCAACTGGAAAATCACCTTTTCGTTGAGATACCCCATCTATGAAATACCATAAAATTTGTGCGACCAATGAAGAAGCACTACTTTGATTATTTTCCGGATAATAATTAAATAAACCAAAAGAAGTCAATTTATCGCTCAAGCCTGCATATTTAGCAATTTGACAAATTTGATCGGCATAAAATCCATTTGGAGATAAATACGCAGCTTGTCTCAATTCTGATGCGCGGATACTTTTAAAGTCAACACTTAATATATCTGAGTTTCGCAAATGAGGCTCTGCTTTTTTGAAATCTGTATTGAATTCACCTAGTCGACAGGTATCGAAATATAATTTATCAAATAAATCCAATTCTGTTTTTGAAGCAAATGGTGCTTGTAAGCCAATATTAGCGTGATTAAACAAATAACAAGGCCTTTGCAATAGTAGGTGACTTAAAAAACCGTTTGATGTTGGCTCGCTATCTGGATTGCCTAAATCTAATTGGTGATCGACGCAACATAAATTAACCATTTGTTCTAATTGCTCATAACCTTTATACAAAGCAATTGTTAAATCTTGACTTCCTCCTATTATAAACGGTATTACTTTATTTTTTACTAATTCAGAAACGATTTGGCTCACAGCAAAATAGGTGTCTTTCAAATCATGACCAGGCAGGACATTGCCTAAATCATATATTGGCATGTTCCAATTTATTCCGCGGTTCAATTCATAGAAAAAAGTGCGGAAAAATTCAGTTTTATTTTCAAATTGATCAGTTGATTCTCCTCTGAATTCAGGGACATAAAAAATAGCCACACCCCCTTTTTCAATTTCTGGAAACGAATCATTTTTATAGCTAATTATTGATTCTCCAATTTTTTGATCTGTGCAATCGTTTTGAAAATGTGCTTGTGTGAAATAAATAGATAGATCCTTCATTCAGAATTTTTCTTCAAATTTAAATCAATATTGTTTTTGTAATCAAACAGACGTCTGAAAGTATTACATATTGATTTGTTCAAAAGGTTTTTGAAAATTCCTCTCAAGACACTTAAAAAAATAAAAATCAAGAATGAAATTACTTTTTCTTAACTGGCTTCTTTTTACCCTTCGGTTGATTTTTCGAAATTGTGATACATTCGTCATACGTAAGTTTTTCTGCTTCCGTACCTTTTGGTAATTTGAAATTATTTTTTCCAATTTTTAAATATGGTCCCCAACGTCCGTTAAGCAACTGCATATCTTCTTGCTCTGTAAAGCTTTTAATCAATTTATTTGCGTCAGACTCTCTCTTTTCGAGAATAATTTCAACAGCCCGCTCAAAAGTAATATTCATCGGGCTTTCCTCCTTTGGAATAGAAGCAAATATTTTTCCATGTTGAATGTATGGACCAAAACGGCCTACATTTGCCTTCACTACAAGTTCCTCAAATTCACCTAAAGTTCGAGGCATTTTAAATAATTCTAATGCTTCTTCCAGTGTTATACTTCCAATAGATTGATCTTTTTGAAGTGAAGCAAACTGTGGTTTTTCGCCATCTACTAGCTCGTCACCTACTTGAATCATTGGTCCAAAACGTCCAATTCGTGCAATTATTTTTTTACCACTCACTGGGTGAATCCCTAATTCACGTTCACCAGTTGCTCTTTCTGAATGTTCTAAGGTATCTTCAACATTTTTATGGAATGGATCATAAAACTTATGTAGCATTTCAGTCCATTGAATCAACCCTTTCGCAATTTCGTCAAACTCCTCCTCTACTTTCGCAGTAAAGTTATAATCCATTATTCTTTCAAAGTGTTCGCTCAAAAAATCAGTCACAACAATTCCAATATCAGTTGGAGAAAGTTTATTCTTTTCTTTACCAGTTGTTTCAGTTCGAACTTCTTCAATCAATTCGTTCTTGATTAATTTCTTAACAAGGTATTTACGTTCATTTCCTTCTCTCTCATTTTTCTCAACATAGCCACGTTTTTGAATCGTAGAAATTGTTGGAGCATACGTTGAAGGTCGACCAATACCTAATTCTTCCATTTTCTTCACTAAAGAAGCTTCTGCATA
>CANNKP010000068.1 GCA_947505255.1 Flavobacteriales bacterium | reverse complement strand
TTCTTCAACTTCTTCGTTGGTTTTATCTCCGCAGCTAAACAATAAAACTGGAAAGATTAAAAAGAATAATTTATTCATTAAACAATTTCTAAAAGTTCAACGTCGAAAATCAACGCACTAAATGGTTTGATTGGTCCACCTGGATGAGGATGAGCTCCATAAGACAATTCTTGTGGAATGTACAAACGGTATTTCGATCCAACATTCATTAATTGTAGTGCTTCTGTCCATCCTGGAATTACTTGGTGTACACCAAATGTTGCTGGTTGACCACGTTCGATTGAACTATCGAAAACAGTACCGTCGATTAATGATCCATGATAATGCACTGAAACTGTTTGAGAAGCTGTTGGTTTTGCACCATTACCCTCTGTTACAATTTCATATTGAAGTCCAGAAGTAGTTGTATGAATTCCTGGTTTTGTTTTGTTTTCATGTAAAAAAGCTTCTCCAACTTCTTTATTTTGAGCGTACTTTTGCTCGCCTGCATTTTGCAAATAATTTTGAATTATTGTATTTGCCATTTCAGGTGTATATTGTGGCTGTTTCCCTGCAAATGCATCGCTAATTGCTTGTGCCATTGTCTCAGGAGAAACACCTTCTAATCCTTGTTCCATTAAGCTTCCCGCTATACTCATTCCAACGCAGTAACTTACTGCTTTAATCTCTTCTGTCATGTCCTAAATTTTGGACAAAAATAATCAGAAAAGTCGAAAGTCGAGCTGTTTGCACAACCCGACTTTCAACTTAAAAATGAAATATTTTATTTTTTTGTGAAATCAATGTTATAAGTAACACCAATTTGGAGTGTATGATTTCGCTCGGCTTTTATCCCATCTGTTTTAACTACATATTGATTCAGATAACCTAATTGCACATTGAAGTCCTTATTAAATCTCCAACCAATGGCTCCATATAACCTGTTTTGATCCAGAATATTTTTGCCTATTCCTTTTCCAAACCCCAAAAAAGGTTCATCGTAAACTGCCAAAAATAACGTGTTATCTTTCATTTCTTTTCGTGACAAAGGAACAGTTGCCATAAAGCGATATCTGACTCTTTGACGAAAGACAAAACCATCCTGCGCATAAACTGCATTCGCATCTTTCACCCAATTTTCGATGAAACGCTGTTCTAATCTATAGCGATGTGATATATCAACACGACCTACTTTATTTTTTATAACAAATTGTTCCCAAATTCTATGCTCATTTGAGTTGTGCCCAATTGGCTGATCTCCATATTGATATGACTTGATCCAACCATATCCAAGCGTATATTGTGCATTTTGTTTACTGTAATAATCGACCCCTAAACGCAACAGCGATTGTTGCCAATCATTTAACATTTCTGCTCTTCTCCATTGATATTCCGTATGAATTCCCCAATGTTCAGATAATTTATGATTTCCAAAATACATTATCCACGCGTGATTTTGCGGTGATATTTCCTTTTGAGAGAATAAATAAGATGGGCTAATTATCAGAACCATCAAATACAAAATTATTTTTCTCATTTCTTAAAATTTTCAACAAACATCGGAAGTAATTCCCTACTAAAAGTCAATAATTCTTCAATTTTAGAATACTTAACACTTTTTGTTCTTTAAAAATCAGGATAAATTGATTATTCACTTCAATTTTATAATCTTTATTTTTCTCTAAATAATCTAGAACATTCGTGGTGAACAACTTACGTGTCTCTTCTTCAAATTCACTTGTCAATAAATAGAAATTTGAAAAATCTGGATGGCTATCAAATCGGATAACTTTCGGTGAAAAAAGTTCTTGTAAACTATCAAAGAAACTCAAATTCCCTAAACGGAAAATTGGTTTATCTGTTTTAGGCATAACGAACGCTGTAAAATTCAAAAATTCTTTCAGTCAATTAATACGCTTATTAATATCTTTTCTGGAAGTTTAATCTTTTGTCATGACACTTTTAATTTTTAAAGAATTATATTTATAACGCTTCAACATATTCTTATTAAGAATATTGTCAATGAACAATTGAATTTTTAAAAAAACAATTCTACACTTTGCATCTTATGTTTAAAACAAGGCTTATTAAATCATTGATTCCTATTTTATTACTACTGTTAATTAGTTATGTTTCATACCGTTTTTACTTAAAAGACATCTATTGGAACAACCAAAATGAAACAATTCTAATTGATGAAAAGAGCGATTCAAAAATGATTGAAATAAAAAAGCATTCGGCTCAAAACTTCCCTTACTCATTAGAACTTGAAATTGAAGGAACGACGGAAGAAAATACGTTATTACTTTATGGTCCAAGTCCAGATGAAATGACGCAGCAAATAATGCTTAAAAAAGGCAACGTTAAATTTGAAACAAGTTCAGATTGGGAGGAGGATAATTGTTTTCTAATTGCTCATTCAGAAACAGACAGAAATTTTAAATTGAATGTAAGTTATCGTTTTATTACATCTTCCTATTAAATGCAACAGGAGCGCACAATTACCTTATATTTGAAGTATGAATTTATCTAATTTCGCAAGTAATCTCATTATCATCTTTGGATGTGTCTTAGCTTTGATATTTGGAAAATCTTTGTTATTTCCATTTCTATTTGCTTTGTTGATTTATTTTTTAATTCGATCAATTAGGAGATTTATTGATAAGAATAGAATTGTCAAGGATAAAATTCCATCGTGGTTTAAAAACATTATTTCATCCTTATTTATTTTTTCACTTATTGGTTTTATGGGAGAAATGCTCTTTTTGAATAGCCAAAGCCTCATGAAGTCATTTGTAATTTACCAAACGAATATCGATGGAATTATTGCTCAAACGAATGATTTATTTGGCATAGATATTTCGAAAAACCTAACAAATACAATTCAACAATTTCAAATTTCAACCATCATAAATCCAGTATTAAACTCGATAACGGGGTTTATGGGAAGTTTTATGATGGTCCTTTTTTACTTGTTATTTCTTTTTATTGAAGAATCTAACTTTAAAAAGAAAATGATTTTAATCTTCTCAAAACCAGAAAAGCATGCTCAAATTAGAGAATTATTAATCAATATTGAACATTCAATTACACATTATATTGGATTAAAAACACTAATCAGTTTTATCTCTTCAGTGATTTGTTTTGTTGCATTGCTTTTATTTGGAATTGACTCACCACTTTTTTGGGCATTTATTGTTTTCATAATGAATTTCATCCCTGTGATTGGAGCTTTATTGGCGGTAATCCTTCCAACTTTGTTCGCAATGATTCAATTTGGAGACATCAATTATTCTTTAATCATATTCTTTGTTCTTGGAACTATTCAAACCATAATCAGTAATATTTTGGAGCCAAAATTGATGGGGGATTCTTTGAATATAAGTCCATTAGTCGCCTTATTTGCTTTAGCATTTTGGGGCGCAATTTGGGGGATCACGGGAATGATTGTCAGCGTTCCTATAACGGTGATTTTAATTATTTTATTGGCACAATTTCCAAAAACTAAATCTATTGCGATATTGATGTCGCAACATGGAAAAATTTCGAATAAAGAATAAATTTCTTTACTTTTTGTCCAAAGCAACAAAAAGTAACAAAAAATGCTTTTTCACAAATTATCCAAGGAACTTCCCGATTCTCCATTTCATTCCGTATCGGGACCGTCGATAAAGCTAACGATTACCACGAATTTGCTTTAAGGGCTTGCTTCGGGGTCGCTTTACGAACTAGTTCTGCGGATAATTTGTAATACGATTATTGAACGCTATTTCGATCTTGTTCTGTCACTTAATTTTTCTTTAACGATATGGTATAACAATATTTGAAGATTTGAAGATTTGAAGATTTGAAGATTTGAATATTTGAATTGAATCATCAATATTCCATTGTGATTTTGAGCAATTCAGAATTACCACCGTCGCTATCGGTTACGACAACACATTTCAGCGTTTTGTTCACTGATGATACAACGGCGATCGATTCAACCTTTAAGTGATCTGCTACTCCATTTTTTGTAAGCAAAGAAAAATGTGGAATATAATGATCTCGGAGCTTATCAATTTCGATGACACCAATGTAACTTCCTAATACAGCGCCGTCATTTATCCAATCTGAAGTGTTTTCCACGGAAGCCGTAAAAATTAAATTTCCGTTTAAGACATCGGCTGACGCTCCAGAAAAACCTGCTTGAACGCCATCAATTGAGGGAAGGTCAATATTGGTTACTTTCATTTTTAATTTTTCTTTGTCTTTTAGAAGGAATGCTATAAAATCAGCGGTTTTCATGGATATAACCTTATTTTTTCCACGGTTTAGAAGGAACAATTTATCGTCAATTATTGTAGCGGCTTCAAGATTGAACTCATCATCGTCTAATTTAGCTTCTTCTTTGATTTTGGAATAAAAATCAACCAAATCGAACTCTGTAACCGATGGTTTTAAACCGAATTGGATTAATCTTCCGTGATTTCTTTGTTCTAATTTAGAACCAGAACCAAAAACAAAAAGGGCAGAATCGTTTTCCCAGATTATTGCTGTAAATGCTTCGAAATCGTGCTTTTTATTCTTTGGTAGAATATCATTTTCCAATTCTTTCATGGAGTAAACCGCATACTTATTTTGAATAAACAAATCTTGATTCAATTCAAAAAGCCAGGGGGAATTATCCCCAACAATCCAAAATTTATGATCCATGAATTCAATTCCCGAAGCAGAAGGAATTTGCTCCAATAATTCACGCGATTCGATTGTAATCTTCATTTTGTTTTCTGAAATACAACTTGTAAATAAAAATATTCCTATAAAAAGGACATAAAAATGGGTTCTCATTTTTGATCTTGAAAATTTATTTCGAGTTGAAAGATACACAAAATTGAAAATACGGTATATTGGTTATGAATTAAATTTGAGATGTAAAATAAATCGCATCTTCAGAAAAATCAAAGATTTCACTTCGCGATTTAAATCTTCTTACTTTTTGTCCAAAGCAACAAAAAGTAAGCACCTCGAAGAAGCAGTGAAGCTAAAAAATACTTTTTCACAAATTTTCCAAGGAACTTACCTAATCTTCATTGCATTGCGAATCGGGACCGTCGATAAAGCTCACGATTACCACGAATTTTTTATCAATCTTTCTTCTAGTCGCTTTACGAGCTAGTTCTAGGATAATTTGTATAACGATTAGTCACCGCTATCTCGATATTTTCTATCCCTTAATTTATGATTGTGAAGTCATGAAAAATGATTGATTTCAATTCTAAATAGAAATTAAAATTGATGTCCAACTTCACCGATATTTAAACCCAAGAAACTTACGAATCTTCTACAATTCTATTTTTCAAAAAGTTTGACAACGAATGGAAATTGTTTTCGATTGAGTTTGCTGGGCAGGTATTGGATATAAAAAACGATATTTATCGGCTAAGTCCAATGTTAATAGTAAATTTATAAGAGTCTCATCATATAAAATGAATTAAGTTTTTGTTCTAGAATTAGAAGGGTGAGGCTAAGCGATAAGTTAGTGGCAATCGCTGTACCTAAAATTAACCGAGATAATATAGATGATTTTTTTCACCTAAACTATGGCTATCAACGCTTTTTCATAACGTATGAAAACCACACATAACACTAAATAAGTAAAAGCGTGTCGACAAACGATAAATGAGAATAATTGATACATTTCAGCACCATATAACTTAAATTCAAACCATGAAACATTTTTACCTCTTAGTCCTTGCTAGCATTATTTGTCTTTATGCTTGTTCAGATAAAACAGAAGTGGGAGACAAAAAACTTTACGGAATTACCATTCACAATAGTCAACGATACGGACTTCAATATTTTGATTCTACCGGAAATGAATATGACTTCAGATACTACAAGACTACAATTACGAATGATACTTCAGTTCGAGTTCGAGTTGAATTGGGATCTCCCAAAAGATTTTCTGAGTGGAAGATATTCATTATTCCAAATCACTTAATTGCAAATGGTCAATCATTCGATCCGGCAACGAATCCAGACATGAAAAAATTCCTTGATGAAGAACTCGAAATACCTACAGTCCATGTAACAACTTTAGATCCTTCTGAAAAATCTGAGAGGGCGATTGGCGTTTTATCTAAAAGCAAGTATTTCAGCCCTACTACACCATTTGACACAAAGCTATATTTAACAAAAAAAGGAAACTTAAAAAGAAGGTTCTTTAAACTGAAATTAAACGACAATCTAATCATTCCTTTCGGGGCGATTGGCTATTTGAAGTCAAATTAGTACAATTATCAACTTTTAAACAACTTGTAAGATTAGTTAAAAAAGACTGCCACTAACACTGGTCTAGCTACATGCCTTAGCTCTTTCTTCGAAAAAAGGACTTTATGAAAGAAAATAATTTAACTTCGAATCTGGGTTTACTTTAAAAAGTTCGGCACGCCGCCAGGCCCGAAAACGTTAGTACTCATGATGCACGAAGTGTGAGATGCCCAAATATTGAAGTGTAGTGATTGTATATTGTATGGTGTTCATTTTCAGTATATAATACGTTAACTTTGAAAAAATAAATAAGTGAAATTATGAAACATATTCTAATAATATTTTTAATTGGCTTTGCTATTTTAAGTTGCAAAAAAGATAAAGTTCCAGCACCTATAGAAATCAATTACTATCAATCAAATGGAAATCTATTGATATTAGAAATTGACGATAATTTGGAAGGAGTTTACGAATATAATTTGGCTTCAACTGTTCTTAATAATGATTCATTACCCTTATATTTTGAAACATATTCAGATGGAATAAATAATTATAGTTATTTGAAATTCACACCAAATCCAGCTACTTTATTTCAAATTTCATCCAATAATTTCACCTTTTATACCGCACTAATTGATAAAAATGAGTTGGAAATTTTAAGTAATTCTATACCATTTGATTATCCCCAATTTCAATTAATCGGAAATCAAAACAATATGGATTTTACATCAATTTGGTCAAAAATCTCAAAACTTGACATTGTTAAAACATATCGAAGTTCAAATCCTAATTCTAAAATTGGAATTAATAGGATAATAATAAATGAGTATGACGAACAATTAGGAATTAGTATTCCAAATGAAAAGTACTTGATCTACTTAGTAAAATAATGAAGAGCTAACACTTGTTTGTCTACATGCCTTCGATCTTGCTTCGAAAAACGATTTTTGTGAAAGAAAATAATCTAACTTCGAGCTTGAGTTTACTTTAAAAAATCGCCACTTCGCCAAGCTCCAAAACGTTAGCGTTCATTGTAAAGCAGACTCAATAATATAAAGAAAAATGAAATTTGACATTATACTTCTATTAATTTTCACCACTTCATTCGGTCTTTATGGACAGGAATGCGATTGCCATAAAAACATAGAATTACTTCAACAAAAAATTGAAGACAATCAAGCATCGTATCAACATCAGGTGGTAGAACAAAAAAGAAAAGATGATTATATTCTTTTTAAAACAGACATAAATAGTAAAGCAAAAAAAATTATAAATAAAAAAGAATGCATTGGTTTGGTATCATCGTATTTGTCCTTTTTTCGTGATGAACATTCATTCATTTCTTATATGGACAACTATACTCCCCAACCGAATATTGTTGTTAAATCAAAACGAAAAAGAAGTGATGAAACGACTTCCTTTGAAGGACTATGGTATTTTCAAGACGGAAGTTTTAGTATCAACGTTATCCCAGTCAAAACCAATTTTGGAGACTGGATCGCAGTAATAAATGAAAACAAATCAAAATCCTGGAAGAAAGGACAACTTAAAATCGAATTTTATAAGAACCAAAATGGTACTATTAATTGTATTTATTGGAGGCAAAATTTAATTCCTAAAACATTAAATGTAACATACTCAGATTCATATCTTCAAATCGGCCGTAATTTAGTATTTTACAGACAAAAACCAGAAGAGCAAGCAAATTCAAATGCCACACAAAATTTGTACTTTGAATCACTATCTGAAAAAACAAATTACCTACGAATACCATCTTTTGACCTGTCATTTAAAAATAAAATTGACAGTTTAATCATAAAGAATCGAGTAGCAATTACTTCGAAGGAAAATCTCATTATTGATTTGAGAAATAATGGAGGTGGTGGATTTGATGCATTTCAGCCTCTTTTGCCATATGTATTGGATACAAACGTAACAGAAAATCCCTATTATGGTTCTGTATGGGTTAGCAATGAAAACTTTGCATATTACGACAGAACTAAATATGAATATACCGAAACGAAACAAGATAGTATTGATGAATTAAAATATGTTGAGTTTTTAAAAGCTAATATTGGACGATTTACACCAATAAAAAGTTCGACTGATACAATTCAATTAGAGAAAAATTCACCTGTTAAACATTGCAATAATGTTTAACAGGAATACGGCAAGCACAGCAGAAGGATTTATTCTACAAGCAAGTAAGTCAAAGAAAGTTCAAACATATGGGGAAAATTCAGCAGGTGCTGTTTCTTATGGCGACTGGATGCCTATAGAATTATCTGACTTGAATATTTGGGTGGCAATCACAACAAAGAAAATGATATTCAAAAGCAATGAAGACTTTGAATGCATAGGCATTTCACCAGATAAAGATTTAAAGTATACAAATGAAAATGAATGGCTGAAAATTATTCTCGAACAAATGGAAAAATAAACAACAACGAACCGCTAACAGGCGTTTGGCAAAAAAGCGGGTTCAGTGCTTAAATGAAGCTTTGTGCTTTTTATCAAATGTTCTGCTTGGGTGACAGTGAAGTGCTCCGAAATCGCCACCTTCGGGCAGCAGCAAACCGTTACCGCTCATTACCCATACCCGAAATAAATTTGGAAACTTAATTTTAAGTACGTATATTTGTACATATATAAGTACAATTAAAAATTCATCATCATGCTTACAACATCCATTTCAGATTTTAGAAAAGACATCAAACGTTACTTTGACAAAGTCACACAGAACTTTGAAACATTAATAATTAATCGTGGTAAAGACAACGGTGTTGTAATTATATCTTTAGCCGAATATAATTCTTTGTGTGCAACTCAACATGAACTTTCTTCAAAGGAAAATGAAAAAAGATTGGATTCAGCAATTGATAAATTAAAATCTGGAAATTCAAGCAGTAAAAATCTTCTGGAAGAATGAAGTTCATATTTGTCGATGAATCTTGGGAGGATTATTTGTACTGGCAGAAGACTGATAAAAAGAAATTGAAGCGCATAAATGAACTCCTTAAAGACATATCGAGAAGTCCTTTTCAAGGTATTGGAAAACCAGAACCACTTAAATACAAATATTCAGGATTTTGGTCACGTAGAATTGATGATGAACATCGATTAATTTATCAAGTCAAAGATGATGAGATTTTAATTGCGAAGTGCAGATATCACTATGATTAAATGAACGCTCGGTAACGCACGTCTGGCAAAAGAGCCGGAATTTTGGTGACGAAAAACGATCCCGACAGCTATCGGGATGAAAACAAAACGATCTTGGCTCGCAAACAAAAATAATTTAAAAATCGGCTTCTTCTCTAGGCATTAAACCGTTAAATCATTTTCAAGAAGCAAAACCATCTTTTTTAAAACAACAGAACCCACATCTTTTAAAACATATAATTCTCTTTGCTATCACACCTTTAAATTTTGAATCGCTTTCGATTAACTAAACAATTTGTGCTTAAAAACTGTTATTATTAAGGAAGACTGATTCGAATGTTTTTTTCGAATAAATCTCCCTTTAAAAAGCAAAAGAATGGAACCAAAGGATATTGATAGGATAATTGAAATGGCTTGGGAGGATCGAACTACGTTTGAGGCCATTGAGCTACAATTTGGATTTTCCGAATCAGCTGTAATTGGATTAATGCGGAAAGAATTAAAGAGAAGCAGTTTTAATTTGTGGCGCAAGCGCGTAAATAGCGGAACGAGTCAAAAACATGCGTTTAAGAGAAATCCAGAAATCAATCGGTTTAAATGTAGCCGTCAAAAATCCATTTCAATGAATAAAATAAGTAAACGGTAAATAGCCTTAATTTAAAATTTCCATAAAGTATTCAACAGTTTCTTACTTCTAAAAAAAAAATAAAATGGCAAATTACTTAATTATCGGCGCTTCATCAGGAATTGGAAGAGCGCTCGCTTTGAAAATGGCTGAGAATGGTCACCACGTTTATGGAACTTACAATACCCATGAAATTCAATCTGACAATCCGCTCATTCAATACACTCATTTGAATGTTTTGGATGACAATCTTTCATTTGATTATTTACCAGAAACCTTATCAGGAGTAATATATTGTCCGGGGACAATCAATCTTCGTCCTTTCGAGAGAATTAAACCAGTTGATTTTGCGCATGACTATAATTTACAAGTCGTTGGCGCTATAAAAACAATTCAAGCCGTGGTTTCAAAATTAAAAAAGACCGATAATGCGGCTATACTTTTATTTTCAACGCTTGCCGTTCAAACTGGTTTGCCCTTTCACACACAAGTTTCTGCCTCTAAAGGAGCAATTGAAGGTTTAACAAAAGCATTGGCTGCTGAATACGCTCCAAAAATCAGAGTTAATTGCATAGCACCTTCGCTTACCGATACTCCTTTGGCTGCATCGTTATTAAATACTGATCAGAAAAAGGAAGCGAATGCATTGCGTCATCCACTCAAAAGAATAGGAACAACAGATGACATTGTGCATCTCGCAGACTTTTTATTATCTGCAAATGCCAGTTGGATATCAGGGCAAATCATGCATGCCGATGGCGGAATGTCAACCCTAAGAGTATAAAAAAGATTTTAAAAGATCAATTCACTTTTAATTACAAAATCAGTAAGTTCAATTAAAGAAGTTTAATTTTCCTATTTCTTCAATTCAAAATGTTTCTCCGCTTCTTCAGCGATATATCCACCGATTGCGAGTGATGCGGTAGCTGCTGGTGAAGGAGCATTTAAGACGTGAATTGATTTACCGTGGTATTCGATTCTGAAATCATCACGTGTATCACCGTCTCTAGCTAATAATAAAGCTCTCACTCCTGCTCTACCTGGTTTAAGATCTTCCATTGTTAATGAAGGAACCATTCTTTGCAACGTTTTAAGGAATAGACGTTTCGAAAATGCACGTCGGTATTCTCCGATTCCAAACGACATATTTTTGAAAAATAATTTCCATGTTCCACCATATGTCAATGCGTCCCACGTATCTTTCCATGAAAAATCTGTTTTTCCGTATCCTTCTCTTTTGAAGGTAAACACTGCATTTGGTCCACATTCAATTTCTCCATCTGTCATACGTGTAAAATGCACCCCTAAAAATGGGAAATCAGGATTTGGAACAGGATATATTAAGTTTTTGATTTTATGTTTTGCTGAATCCGTCAATTCGTAATAATCGCCTCTAAAACCAACAACTTGTTCTTTTAAATCAACACCATCTTTTCGTGCCAAACGATCAGCTTGTAAACCAGCACAGAAAACAAGATACTCTGCTTCAAACGATCCTTTGTTTGTAATTAGTTTTGATGTTTTTTCGCCTTTTTCGATGGAAAGAACTTCATACCCCAACTCCAATTTGCTTTCAGGTTGCATAGCAAGTGCTAATTCAACCATTTTTGCCGTTGCAGCACGAAAATCAATGATTCCGGTGCATGGAACCCAAATTCCACCAATACTTTCAACGAATGGTTCATGCTCTTTTACTTGCTCTGCTGTAATCCATTCGATTCCTTCAATTTTATTTTCAAGGCCAATTTTATAAACCTTTTCCATATTCTCCAACTCAGAAGGATCTGTCGCGACGACCACTTTCCCACAAATATCATGAGGAATTCCATGCTCTTTTGCGAATGCAACTAATTCATGTCTTCCTTGAATACAGTTTTTCGCTTTTAAAGAGCCTGGTTTGTAATACAATCCTGAGTGAATAACACCCGAATTATGACCTGTTTGATGATCCGCCAAAATATCCATCTTTTCAATCAACACGATTTTTAAGTCTGGATATTTCAGTTGAAGTTTGTATAAAGTTGCCGCTCCAACA